>JAQBNU010000041.1 GCA_028288365.1 Chitinophagaceae bacterium
TCAGTGGTCAGTGGTCAGTGGTCAGTGGTCAGTGGTCAGTGGTCAGTGGTCAGTGGTCAGTGGTCAGTGGTCAGTGGTCAGTGGTCAGTGGTCAGTGGTCAGTGGTCAGTGGTCAGTGGTCAGTTTGCACCGCTAGCGATGAAACAAAAATGGGGGCATGTATGAACTGTAACTTGTTCTATTGCTCCATTTCTTATTTTTGAACTGTTAACTGATCACTGTCTTTACTTTCTCACTTTCTGTTTCCCACAACAAATCCTTCCAATCCGCAGTGGTGCGATAGAAACCTGGCATCTTGAGAAGCCTTGTCAGCAGGTCGATGTGTGTTTGACGGTAGTTGATGCATAAGCCGGCATCGTAGTGTGTAATGAGTTCCTGCCAGACCAGGTTGTTGGTGCTGAGCACAGGCAAACGGTAACTCATGTATTCATAGAGTTTCGTAGGGATGCGGTCGCGGGTCGCTTTGTTTTCGCTATAAGCCATCATGCCCCAATCTGCCTGGGCAATGGCTTCGAGAATGAGTGCATGAGGAACAGGTTGATCCAGCGCGGCACATTCTACAAAGGATTTATTCTTTATAAAGGCCTCGAGCTTGTGACGTTCTTTATCGCTGGCACAGTAGCCGATGATGTGCAGGTAAAAGGACGCATCTGCGGCATGCAATTGTTCGGCTAATCCGATGGCTTCGTAGATGCCGTATTCTTCCGACACGGTACCACTGAACAGCAGACAGGTGCGTTCACTTTTCACGAGATTGTTTCTTTTCTCCGTGATGGCAGGATCGATGACTGCTTTGTTGGCTATGACTTCTGCCTTATCAATGATGAAAGGCATTTCAGTAAGGTAACATTGTTCGGCCGATACGACTTTACTATAGAAAGGCAACAGGATTTTTTCTTTTAGCCTCACCCAGGAAGCGACGGGCCAGCGCAGCAGGGAAGGAAAGGCGTGGGTATGTGTGATGTTGAGGTAGTAATTTTCCTGCAAGTCGTAGACCAGGCGGGTAGAAGGATGCAGCAGTTTGTATAACACAAAAGGAAAAAGTAATTCATGCGTACAGGCAATAGCAGTATCCGGTTTCTCCTGATGCAACAAACGAAAAATCTTCCAGGGTGCCAATAGTCTTTTGAGAGACAGTCGTTTAAACTGGCCAAGTCCCGTGGCTTGTAAAGCAGCGGAGGCCTTGTTATCCACATTTCCATAACCCACCAAATGCACGTCAGTCATTGGAATTTTTGATAAGGTAATTCCAATTTTTTCGTACATTCGTGGCTCGTATACAGGCTTGAGTACCGAGGCAATGACAATTTTGGTACGGGGCATATACGAACAAATATACTTATTAATACGATAAAACCGTTTTTGTAACCGATGAAGGAATTGATTGAAAAGGCTTGGGAAGACAGAAGTTTGATCCAGACCCCCGAAGTTCAGGCAGCCATTAGAGCAGTCATTGAAGATCTGGATAAAGGAAAGAAAAGAGTAGCAGAACCAGGACCTGACAACACCTGGATCGTCAACGATTGGATCAAGAAAGCAGTGATCCTGTATTTCCCGATTCAGAAAATGCAAACGTTGCATTCCGGTCCGTTGGAGTTTTATGATAAAATGGATTTGAAAACAGGTTACGAAGCGCTGGGTGTACGCGTTGTACCTCACGCTGTAGCGCGTTACGGCGCGTACCTGTCCAAAGGAACGATATTGATGCCTTCTTATGTAAACATCGGCGCTTACGTAGACGAAGGCACGATGGTAGATACCTGGGCAACCGTAGGAAGCTGCGCACAGATTGGTAAACATGTACACTTAAGTGGTGGTGTGGGTATTGGCGGTGTATTAGAACCTGTACAAGCTGCTCCTGTCATCATTGAAGACGGTGCTTTTTTAGGTTCCCGTTGCATCGTGGTAGAAGGCGTAAGAGTAGGTAAAGAAGCCGTGTTGGGCGCTAACGTCGTATTGACGGCCAGTTCCAAGATCATCGACGTGACCGGTTCGGAGCCGATCGAATACAAAGGCTATGTGCCTGAGCGTTCAGTAGTGATTCCTGGTACCATCACGAAGAAATTCCCTGCAGGAGATTTTCAAGTGCCTTGCGCGCTGATCATCGGCAAACGCAAGCCCAGCACGGATTTGAAGACGTCGTTGAATGATGCGCTGCGTGAGAACAACGTAGCTGTATAATAAAAATAGGGACGAGAGAGGAGGAACGAAATAAGTTTCTATCGTACCTCGTTCCTCGTCCCTGTTTACTTTTTAAACTGTTTGGCCACCACCAGCTCCTTACTCCCGGCTGTGTACTCGTAAAATCCACTTCCACTTTTCACACCGAGGTGTCCGGCTTGTACTATGTTGACCAAGAGTGGACAAGGAGCGTATTTGGGATTACCAAAACCGTCTTGCAAGACTCTTAATATGGCGAGGCATACGTCGAGGCCAATAAAATCAGCCAATTGCAGCGGTCCCATAGGATGTGCCATGCCCAGTTTCATGACCTGATCGATTTCTTCCACACCGGCCACTCCTTCAAACAGGGTAGCAATGGATTCATTGATCATGGGCATCAGGATGCGATTGGCCACAAAGCCCGGATAGTCGTTTACCTCTACCGGAATTTTATCCAGTTTTTTGGACAAATCCATGATGGTATCACATACTATTTTTGAGGTATTGTATCCCTTGATCACCTCTACTAGTTTCATGACCGGTACAGGATTCATGAAGTGCATGCCGATGACCTGGTTGGGTCTTTGTGTTACGAAACCCAATTTTGTGATGGAAATGGAGGAGGTGTTGCTGGCCAAAATACAATGAGCAGGAGCCATTTTATCCAATTCCCGAAAAATAGAAAGTTTGATTTCCAGGTTTTCTGAGGCCGCTTCAATGATCAGATCGCTGTTTTGAACGGCTTCCGCCAGCTGGGTGCTGAATTGAAGTTTTAGATTCGTTTGATCAGATTGTTCTTTGGAAATCAACCCTTTATCTACTTGCCTCGACAAGTTTTTGGCAATGGTGGCTTTTGCTTTATCCAACTGATTTTCAGAAAGATCGTAAATGCTTGTTTCGTATCCGTGCAAAGCGGTGACATGTGCGATACCATTTCCCATGGTACCGGATCCGATTATTGTGATTTTTTTCATGTTAATATTTGTAAAGCTGGATAAGAGCTGCTAAGTTTGTTCTACCAATCTAGTAGAATTAATTTTAGGTGATGGAACACAATATAACCAATCTAAATAAAGTTATCAGATTGCTTCAATCAGCGAATAAATTTTGTAATTTTCAAAGTTAATAATTTGGTAACACTGCAATAGGTAAATTTGCAGTAAAGTCGAACAAATACATTTACTATAATCCTGTTTTATTTAATACTATCCAACCATGAGCCACGAAACAAATTCCAGCATCCCTCAAAAGTCTAATTTTGCTTCTCTTTTTGCAGCAGTAGTTATTCCATTGGCAATCGTTATCAGTATCTTAGTTTACCTGTTTGTATTTGGTGCAGCAGAGAACTTCAACGCGAAAGGCGAACCACTTCCGGGAAATTATTCAGGTATTATCTATAAAGGCGGACCGATTGTTCCTCTTCTATTGTCTTTCTTTTTAATGGTATTGACTTTTTCTATTGAGCGTTTCATCACCATACAAGCGGCTTACGGAAGCGGTTCTTTGAATCAGTTTGTAAGAAAAGTAAAATCTCATTTGTCTTCTAACGACATCAATGGTGCCATCGAAGTAGGAGAGTCTCAAAAAGGTTCAGTAGGTAATGTAACGACTTCTGTGTTGAACAGATACAAAAACATTGCAAACGACGCTTCTTTATCTAAAGATAAAAAGATCGAAGAAATTCAGAAAGAAGTAGAAGATTCTACTTCTTTGGAATTGCCACACTTAGAAAAAAACCTGAACATCCTGGCTACTTTGGCTTCTGTAGGAACATTGGTTGCTCTTTTAGGAACTGTATTGGGTATGATCAAAGCCTTCTCTGCTTTGTCTTCTTCAGGGACTCCAAACGCAGAAGCATTGGCTACTGGTATTTCTGAAGCCTTGATCAACACGGCTCTTGGTATTTCAGTATCTGCTATTGCGATGATCACTTATAACTTCTTCACTAGTCGCATCGATAACCTGACGCATAAAATTGATGAAATCGGTTATACCATCAATCGTACGTTTGCTGACAACAACAAATAGTCTGTCGTCCAGCATTTCTCTATTCATCCATCACGCTTAACGCAATAAGAATTCATGGCACAGGTAAAATCAAAAAAAGGCGGAGTAACAATGGACATGACGGCCATGTGCGACGTTGGATTCCTTCTGTTGACGTTCTTTATTCTTACGGCTAAAATGAAGGTGCCGGAACCGGCAAAGTTCGATGTGCCTTCTTCAGTATCGGATACGAAACTTCCGGATGAGAACATCATCCGAATTTCTATCAGTGATAAAGGAGCTGTGTTCTTCACGATAGCAGAACAAAGTGTAAGAAGAGAATTGATTCAGGAAATCAATAACATGTACAAGCTGGGCTTAAATGACCAGCAAAAACACAAATTCGAATTGACCGAAACGTTTGGTGTGCCATTGAAAGAATTGAAATACTTTCTGACCATCTCGGATGAGCAAAGAAAAGAATTCAAACAAAAAGGAATTCTGGTCGATTCTACCAATAACGAATTGAAAGGCTGGGTGAGGGTTGCAAAAACCATCAATCCACAAGCCCGCATCGCGGTAAAAGGAGACAGGACTTCTGACTACTCCGTGTTCAAGGCTGTCATCGGTTCTTTGCAGGAAATGAATTTGAATAAATTTAGTCTGATCACATCTTTGGAAGCTAAGCCTTCCGGAGAGTAAAATAGAAACACATGTCAGAAATAGTAAGTTCGGGAGACAAAGGAGGCAAAGGTTCCGGTAAGAAACGTACCAAATCGTCTACACGTGTAGACATGACACCGATGGTGGATTTGGCGTTCTTGTTGATTACCTTCTTCATGTTGACCACTACACTCAGCAAGCAGCAAATCATGCAGCTGAACATGCCAGATAAGAATGAAAACAAAAAGGATCGTCCTGAAGTAAAGGAATCACAGGCGTTGACGCTGATCCTTGGAGAAAACGACAAAGTATTTTGGTATACGACGAAAGAAGGGGTACCTGATTTTCATGAAACCAATTTCAATCCCAACGGCGGCATCAGACAGGTATTGCTGGATAAAAACAAACACGTTCAAGACCTGGTGGTTGTGATCAAAGCGCAGGATAAGTCTAAATACATCAATGTAGTAGACATCATTGACGAGATGCACATTACCAAGACAGAACGTTATGCTTTGGTGGAAATCACCAAAGAAGACGATCAACTGGTACAGAAACAACTGGCTAGCGACGCGGCAGCGGAGACAGCTTCTAACTAGTATTTTATGGAAGAAAAAAACTTATCGAACCTTACCCTTGACGACCTGGTTTTTGAAAACAGGAACAAGAGCTATGGTTCCTACGAACTCAGAACGAAATACGGCATTTACACGGTAAGAGCTTTCGCTATTTCCATCACCGTATTTCTGTTGATTGCTTTCAGTCCCAAGATCACCAAACTCATTGAAGGATGGTTGGGCCATAACACCGTACAGATGGCGGATAAAGAAGAAGAAGTGTTGGCTGTATTGGAAGATATTCCGATTGAAAAAGACATTCCTCCTCCTCCTCCCATCAAAGTTGAGCCTCCAAAAATTGAGAGCGTAAAGTTTCTTCCTCCGGAAATCAAACCGGATAACCAGGTGAAGAAAGAGGAATTGCCTCCAAAGACCATAGATCTGGACAGTGTGAAGATTTCTTCTGTGACACAGGAAGGTGATAAGAACCTGAATGACATGATCGAAGATGTGCAAGGTAATGCTGAGATCGGCAGTGGCGAAGACAACAAGATCTATACCTATGTAGGAGAATGGCCTGAATTTCCGGGAGGTCCTGCAGAACGTAATAAATTCCTTTCCAAGAACCTGGTATACCCACGTGACGCGGAAAGAAAAGGAATTGAAGGACGTGTGATCATCGGTTTCACCGTAGAAAAAACCGGAGAAATTGTAGACGTGAAAATTCTGAAAGGTGTTTCAGAAAGTATGGACAAAGAAGCAGAACGTGTGGTGAAAATGATGCCGAAATGGAAGCCGGGTAAGAACAACGGTGTGGCGGTAAGAACCAGACACAAAGTAGATATCGTTTACAAATTGCCGGAATAATCAATCCATGAATAAAACACTTTTCTATTTTAAAATGGCGATGGCAGTAGTATATACTGCCATCGGCGTTTATATCTTAATCAACTCTAACAGCCTGAGTGGCATTGCAGGAGAAACCTATACGCCTGTCATCGGGGGAGTTATCTTAGGCTACGGATTGTTCAGGGGTTATACCGCATTGAAAGTTGAAAAAAACAAAGACCAGGATAATTGATATCCTTTCAGTAACAGGAGTATGTATACTGCTGGTAGCCTGTCATCCAAACAAAGGAGGACAGGAGCAGGTCATCATTCCAAACGACACTATTTTTGTAGCTTCAGATTCTTCACAACATCTTATCGTTCATTCGTTAATTGAAGTATACGAAGCGCTCAATCCTTTGCGTAAAGTCATTCCGATTTATACCAGAGAAAAGAAGCTCTACGGTTACATTCAAACCGATCAGGTGGATTTAATTTTCCGTTCGTACCTTTTGACAGCTGCCGAACAGAAAGACATTGACACCCGAAAACTCAATCCTAAAATTCATCCCTTCTGGTCAGACGGACTGGCGCTGATTGCAGCAGAAAGTTTTCCCAAAGACAGCATTCTGGAAGAAGAACTTGTGGCTGTATTAACGAGGCATTCAGAAGCTTTTCACATCATCCTGGACAACTCTCATACGTCCACTTATGATTTTCTCTTTGACCAATATGCCATTGACCAGCAGCAGCTGAATGCTTTCGCAGCGGGTGCAGAAGATTCGGTCATCAGTGCAGTCAGGCAACGTAACGATTATATCGGATTGATCAGCTCCGCTTATTTCACTGTAGATCGGGAGTCTTTACCAAAAGGTGTGAAGTTGATCGGTTTGATTCCCAAAGGAAAAAAGAAGGCCGAGTATCCTTTTCAGGATCAGTTGTATACTAAAGTGTATCCACTGGCCCGTCAAATCTATGGCATCAATGTGGGTGCCCTAGACAGTTCCGGCTCAGCTTTTGCTTCGTTTATTATGTCAGAACGGGGACAACGTATTATATTGAAGTCCGGTTTATTGCCGGCAAAAATTCCTTCTAGGACAGTAGAATTGGTTACAGAGTAATTCCATCATCGAAATAAATTAATACATCTATCATGAATACATTACGATTAAAGTACGCTTCATTACTTTCTTTTGCACTTCTCCTAAGTGCATTTAGTTTGCACGCACAAGATGTTAAAAAAGGCAAAGACCTTATTTTAAAAGAAAGTCTCAACGATGCGAAAGCCTTCTTCAAACAGCAATTGACGGCCGATCCGAAGAATGCGGCTACGTATCAATTCTACATTGGTGAAGTGTATTACGCGCAGGAAAAATACGATTCTGCCAAATTACAATACCAGGAAGTGATGAAACTGGATGAAAAAGAACCATTGGGTTATGCCGGTATGGGAAAAGTAGTCATAGAAAAAAATCCGGTGGAGGGACAACAGAATTTTGAAAAAGCCATTAGCCTGGCAAGTAAGAAAAATGTGGACGTTTACAATGTCATTGCCGGCTACTACATCAATACCAACGATAAGAAGAATGCAGACAAAGCCATTGCTCTGTTGCAAGCGGCGATCAAGAATGATCCGAAAAATTTCTACACCAACATTTTACTAGGCGATGCTTACCTGGTAAAAAACGATGGAAGTTATGCGGCCAGTTATTTCAACAACGCAGCCAACATAGAGCCCAATAATCCCTTGACGTTTTGGAGAAAAGGAAATTTATATGCCAACGCGAGAAACTACGAAGAAGCCATCAAGAGCTACAAAGACGGATTGGCGAAGGACCCAGAGTTCGGTCCCTTGTACAGAGAAATAGGAGAGATCTATTACCGTTCCAAGCAATACAAAAAAGCGATTGAAAACTATCAGTTGTATTTGGGTAAAATCGACAACAACGACGACGCACAATTTCGTTATGCGTCCTTTTTATATTTGACGCAAGATTACAAAACGGCCTTGAGTATCTTTGATCAACTGGAAGCCAAAAAATATAACAATCCCATCTTGTATCGTCTGAAATCATTTTGCTTGTATGAAACAGGTGCCTATGATAAGGGTTTGGAATACCTGAATAAATTTTTCGCTACCGTAGAGCCCAAAAATATTCTGGCCGTTGATTACGAATACCTGGCGAAGTTTTATTTGAAGAAAGAGAACGATACACTGGCGATAAAGAACATTGAGTTTGCCACGTTACGTGACAGCAGTAAAGCGATTCTATACAATGAGCTAGGCACCTATTATTTTCAGAAAAGTAATTACGACAAAGCCGTTGACGCGTATGCCAAGAAAACATCCAAGATAAAGGCCGATGACAATGACTTTTTGAATGTGGGTAAGGCTTATTATTTTGGCAAAAAATACAAGCAGGCCGATTCTGTTTTTGCCTTCCTGACGGCATCACGACCTACGGCTTACATCGGCTTCCTGTACAGGGCTCGTAGTAATGCCTTCCTGGATCCCGATTACAAAACGGCGCAGGCAAAACCTTATTATGAAAAAGTAATTGAGCTGACTTCTGCTGACGAAGTCAAGTACAAAGAACAGTTGATCGAATCTTACCAATACGTTGCTACCTATTATTTGTATAAGAAAGATAAAGTGAACGCAGACATTTACTGGAACAAAGTATTGAAACTCGATCCGGCAAACAAGAGAGCCCAGGACGGCTTAAAAGTTAAATAGTGGAAAAAGTCTCGGTATAAATCGAGACTTTTTTTATAATTATTCGTTTGCTTATTATTAACCAATGCAGTACTTTAAAAAATAAGATTTTAAAAACGTTTTTCAACATGGCAAAAGAAAACATACACCGAGCAATGGGAAGTCTGGCATATTCCATCGCCATGGCGGACGGAGAGGTACAGAGTCAAGAGAAAGACATCATTCTGAAACTGGCACAAAAGGAATTTGAGTTGTCGGATACCGACAACGAATGGATAAAAAAAATGTTTGAGCAGTTGGCTCAAAATAAAACTTCTTTAGAAGATGCTTACAATTATGCCATCGATGTATTAGAAGCCAACAGACACGATTATGACTTTGACGATGAAATGAAAAAGAAGTGTGTCAATTTCATGAAACGTATCGCTGATGCTTTCAGTGAAATATCTTCTTCGGAAGATTCCATCATACACCGCTTTGAAGAAGACATGAGCCGGTTCTAGTATGTCACCCGCGGCTAAAAAATTCACCATATTATCGATCGACGGAGGAGGGATTCGTGGAGTGGTTCCACTTTACCTTTTAACCAAATTAGAGGAAGAACTCAGGCTGCGGTTGAACAAACCTGATTTTTTTATCAGTACTTGTTTCGATGCCTTATCGGGAACCAGTACAGGAGCCATCATCACGGCCGGCATGTCTGTGCCTCATGCCAAACTGGAAAACAAACCACTTTACGATGCGCGTTTTATTTTGCGTGCTTACCTCAGTGCGGGACAGAAAATCTTCCGTGCCTCTACCTGGGATTCATGGAAAAGCCTGGGAGGATTTCGCTCCTCGAAATATTCTCCGGTAGCTTTGGAAAAATACTTTGAGCAGTTTTTTAAAGACTGCACCATGGAAGATTTACTA
Organism: Chitinophagaceae bacterium; assembly: GCA_028288365.1. Classification (GTDB taxonomy): domain Bacteria; phylum Bacteroidota; class Bacteroidia; order Cytophagales; family Cytophagaceae; genus JACMQM01. The sequence goes on from JAQBNU010000041.1 coordinate 9,826, forward strand.
TATAAAAATCTGGTGGTCGCTTATGATCTGGTGGCCAGAAAGCCATTCGTCTTTACCGGTGGTGGTTTTACAGCATCTCCTTTTAGAGTCAGAGAAGCATTGCGTGCTTCCACTTCGGCTCCTGTTTATTTTCATCCGGCAAAGATCAAAGACCTGGACGGAAAAGAATACAGCCTCATTGACGGAGGAGTAGTCGCCAATAGTTCTACTTTAATCTTGTTGCAATACCTGCTGTCTGGTCAATACATAGACAGCCACACGCAGCTCACCTGGCTGTCTTTCGGCACGGGAGTGGGCACACAATCTTTTGAAATCAAAGACCTGGACGGTGCTTTGTCCTGGTTATTTCCTTTACTGGATATACTCAATACCGGTTCAGCCGGCAATGCCAGCGTACAAACAGAAACGTTTGTCAATACCTTATTTACTCAGTCTCATTTTACCCGAGTGAATCCACACCTGGCACATTCTTCTTCCATGATGGATGACATTTCTCCAGAAAATCTAAAAGCATTGCAAGACGATGCGCAAGATTATATCGATACACAAAAAGAATTGTGGGAAGGATTGATTACACAATTAGTCAACATTTATCACGAGAAAAATGCTTGATCCTATTTTCTTATATTTCATTTACAAAGAAGCGAAACGTCTGGCGCTAGAAAAAGGTTACAGTGCTGCCCGTTGGATCATCCATGCCTTCATGGCCTGGTTCTTCGGTGAAATGCTGGGTGTAGCGATTGTACTGTCTTATTTTCCAGAACAAACATTGACCATGGTGATCATTGGACTTTCCATGGCTTATTTGTCTTACCTGATACTGAAACGGTATTGGGCTACTTTACCTTACAACCCAGAAGATCATGACTAAGAAACTGGCATGTGCGCTATTTTTATGGATGCAGGTAGTATTGCTTTATGCTCAACAAAAACAACTTCCTAATTCTAATCTTCAAACATTAGGGCGTCCGATCAATACACTGCCTTTCTCTGAGTTTGCGCCCACAGTCAGTGCGGACGGCAACACCATGATCTTTGAATCGGATCGTTCGGGACGTTGGCGTTTATACATTACCTACCAGATTAAAACCGGCGGATGGACAGAACCAAAAGATTTGGAAGCCATCAATAACGAGATGGCACCAGGGGATTTTCTTGGAGGACCTTGTATCAGTTACGATGGGAATTTGTTGTTGTTTACTTCGAATATGAAAGGCTCTGTAGGCGGTGTAGACATTTGGATGAGCAAACGTACCGGCGACGATTGGTCTGCACCCAAGAACCTGGGACGCACCATCAACAGCGGCAGTTACGATGGTTTTCCATCCTTGTCTGCAGATGGCAAATGGCTTTATTTCATGCGTGCGGCAGAAGGCAATTCACCGACGGGACAACGTTGCTGTGAATTGTACATTGCACAACGCAGAGGCGAGTTCTTCATCAATCCCAAAGCCTTGCCTGCACCGATTAACCTGGGCTGCGAAGGGTATCCCCGTATCATGGCAGATGGAAGAACGTTGATTTTTTCTTCTTACAGACCAGGAGGAAAAGGGGGGTACGATTTGTACGAATCCAAATATAAAAATGCCAAATGGGGAAAACCTGTTCCCTTAGAATTTATCAATACGCCTAAAGACGACGAGTTGATTTCTGTACCGGCATCTGGTGATGTGATTTATTTATCGAGCACCATGAGCAACAATAAAGATGATATTTACAAAATCTCTTTGCCGGAAGAATTCCGACCTGATAAGATTGTGATTGTAGAAGGAAAGGTAACGGATGAGGAAACCAAGAAAGCCATACCGGCAGTGGTAAAAGTAAATGACATCAAGAAGAAACAAAAAGTGCAGGAAGTAGAGAACGATGCAGAAACCGGTCGTTATGTCCTGTACCTGGAAGAAGGCCGCAAGTACGATGTATCGGTGGTTTCACAGGGACATACCTTTGAATCGGAAGTGATTGATTTGGAAAATGTATTGAAATACAAAACGGTAAAAAAGGAAATCAAGTTGAAAGCGTTGAAAGCAAATACTTCATTCACGTTGAATAATTTATTTTTTGATTTTGATTCTTCTTCGCTGACAAAGGAATCAGAACTGGAATTGGAACGTGTGATTGAATTGATGAATACCAATCCCACGATGACGGTAGAGATCTCTGCACATACGGACGATAAAGGAAGTGACGAATACAATACCAAACTCTCTCAACTGCGCGCAGAATCGGTGGTGCGTTTTCTGACACAAAGAGGCTTGAACAAAGACCGCATGGTGGCCAAAGGCTATGGTGAGTCTGTACCTTCTGTACCCAATGATTCTGACGAACACAGAGCGAAGAACAGAAGGGTAGAGTTTAAGATTTTGAAGATGTAAGAAAGATAGTTGCCAGTGATCAGTATGGTTTTCTCATGGTTAATATAGTGCGCTTGGGATTTCTAGTAGTCTTTATAATTTTAAAAATAATTTAACAGATCACTGTCCCACATGTTCAGCCCCCAACGTCAGAAAGAACTCGGTAAAAAATCGGAAGCGGAGAACAAACGACTGGTTAAGCTATTGAAGAAAAAGAAACCGACTGATTTGGACGAGCAGGCGCAGACCGCACATGAAGAGGCCTTTGGCTGTATCAATTGTCTGGAATGCGCCATGTGTTGTATCACTACCGGTCCGTTGTTTACAGACAAAGACATCAGTCGACTGGCACAACGCTTTCGCATCAAAGACATCGAGTTTCGCAATCAGTACTTGCGACTAGATGAAGACAACGACTGGGTATTGAAACAAGTGCCTTGTCCATTTTTAGGTGCAAATAACTATTGCAGTGTTTATGAAGACAGGCCCAAAGCCTGCAGAGAATATCCTCATACGGACAAACGTAAGTTTGTGCAGATCCTGGATCTGACACTTAAAAATACTTTTATCTGTCCCGCTGCACACCGCGTCATGGAGACATTACAGAAAACCTATTTAAAGTAGGGATGAGAGATCAGGTACGAAAGGTATTTTATTTATCGTTCTCATACCTGATCTCTCGTCTCTTTATTTTACAGTTATGAATAATGAGCAACGGCCTGATTATGTCCTTTGAAGTTTTCTTCAATGGCGGCAGGGATCAAGTCAAACTCGATGTTGCACACATCCAGTTCTATTCCATTGTCCATGAAGAATCGGAAGAACACACCCAGCTGGTACTCGAAAGGGTAGACTTCAAACGACTGCGTGGCTTGGAAACCGTAAGCTTCGTTGAGTTCTGTATAGAAATCTTCAAAATCTTTCCAGGCTCTTGGGTATTGCGTTTTGATGCTTGAAATATCCAGTTGAATCTTTTTCATAAAATGAGTACCTTTAGGATTATTGGCAAGTTATGAAAGGACTGATTGAATTTTACAAAAAACACAAAGAATATATCCGCGTGGATGCATTGATGTACTTATCGTTCATTATCATGGCGATATTGTTGTTGATATTTTTATAAAACATAGTGATCAGTTGTCAGTGGACAGTGATCAGATAAAAAAGAATCCCATCCTGTAATGCAGAATGGGATTCTTTTTTTGTTTCTATACTGATCACTGTCCACTGACAACTGATCACTTCTAATTACTTTACTCTTTCGATGTATTGTCCAGTCTGTGTATCTACCTTGATGCGTTCTCCGATGTTGACAAACAAGGGAACGTTAACAATAGCACCTGTTTCCAATGTAGCTTGTTTCAATGTTTTCGTCGCCGTATCGCCTCTTACTCCTGGTTCAGTGTATGTCACTTCCAGTTCTGCGTTTTGTGGTAACTCAGCGTATACAGGAGTATCTCCGTCGAATGATATTCTCACGTTCATTCCTTCCTTTATAAACTTGGCACTGTCACCAAACAGGGCAGCTGGTACATAGATCTGATCGAATGTTTCATTGTCCATTACTACATAACTATCACCTTCCTGGTACAAGTACTGTTGATCTTTTACATCTACTCTTACCATGGTCACGTCTTCGCCTGCACGAAAGCGGTTTTCTACGAATTTACCAGTTTTTACATTGCGCATTTTTACTTGGTAAAAAGCACGAAGGTTGCCGGGAGTACGGTGTTCGTATTCGGTAACCACCACAAGTTCATTGTTGAATCGTAAAAATGAACCTCTTGAAACGTCAGATATATTTGCCATAATACTAATTATCAGATCGCAATATTAGCCATTTATTGCTAAAGGTCAAATTTATTTTGAAGGATATAGAAGTAGCCTACAGCCCAAATTAAAAGGCCTTTTGAACCGGACAATCTGTTTTGCTGTTCGCTTTAAATACATATATTTAGAAAAAAAAGGATTTATGAACCGTGTACTTAATTTCCTTTCTATACTGGCGTTGTCCCTGTCTTTTTATGCATGTGGTACAGGTTCTTTTAAAGATGAATCATTTTACGTGAGAGGCAATTGCAACATGTGTAAAGATCGCCTGGAGTCTGGTGTGAAAAACATATCCGGCGTCGCTCAAGCCAAATACAATGTAAAAGAAGAATCACTAAAAGTCACTTACGATACGACGAAGACCAATAGAACTACCATTGAAGAGCAATGTGCGGAATTGGGCCATGGCACGAAAGCGCATCCCATGAACGAAAAGAATCATGAACAACTCCCCGAATGTTGCAAAGTTTCTCATAACGCAGGCAAACATTAATGTTTGCCTTTTTTGTTTCTATCGTCTTCTCTATTTTCTATTCCAATGAATGTACAAACAAAAGAACAATCGAATGAAAATCGATTCCTGATCGGTATGCTGTTGAGCATGTTTTGCTGGGGATTGAGTTGGGCCTCCGGCAAAGTATTATCAGGTTATGGGGAGACAACAAGTGTAGCGTCGTTGCGTTTACTGATGACCTTTGTGTCATTGTTTGCTATCTTATTTTTTATCAAGGGAAAAATATTTATTCGTTCACAAGGTATACTGCCTTTGTTGGCTGCGGCTGTGTGCATGACCTTTTACAACTATTTGTTTTTTGAAGGACTGGTTCATGGGAAAGCAGGAGCGGGTGGCGTATTGGTCACTACCTTAAACCCTATCATTTCTTATGCGATCATGTTGTTGTTCAGCATGCGTCGTCCTACACGAAACGAAACACTCGGTCTATTGATCGGCATAGTAGCCGGTGCCATACTCCTTAAAGTATGGGACAATTGGAACAGTATACTGGCATCCGGAAATATTTATTTCGTCATGGCCTCTGTGACCTGGGCCGTGTTGAGTTTATTTACAGCAAGGTCCTCACGCTATGGATCACCGATCGCCTATAGCTTGTGGATGTACGGATGTTGTTCCGTTCTCATGCTGTTGTTCACCAGTACGCGTGCTAACGCATCGTTGTATGAAGCGAGTGATCGTATCTTTTGGTGGAATATGTTATTCAGTGCGGTGATCACTACTGCTTTCGCGACGACCTTTTATTTTGTGGCCACTTCCAAACTCGGAGCAAGCAAGGCCAGTAGTTTTGTTTTCCTTGTTCCTTTTTCTGCAGCGATGGGATCATGGATATTTCTTCATGAGCAACCACAATGGCATACTGTTGCTGGAGGTTTGATGGGAATAGGGGCGGTGTATGTATTGAATAAAAAAAGTGATCAGTTGTCAGTGAACAGCGATCAGTAATTTATTGTTGGCGTCCCGTCAACAAATGTTTGTACAGGACGTGTTACTACAGTCAGTTGTTCAACAACGAGTAAAAGTTGTTTCGCTCTCTTTCTCTTTCTTAGCTTCCTAGTAGGGAAGAAGCTTAGTAGATAGTTATTTTAGAAACGTACGATGAAAGTAGAACCCCTGCCAGGCTCGCTATCCAGCTGGATAGAACCTTTTAGTTTTTCCACGGTGGTCTTCACAATGTATAAGCCAAGTCCTGTGCCGTTGGCGTTTTCATTGGCTTTGAAAAACATGTCAAAAATATGTTTCTGATGTTCGCGTGAGATGCCCACACCATTGTCAGTAAAGGTAAGTTCAGTTAATTTTTTAGTGACAGATATTTTAATGTCTAAGGTGTTGATTGATTTTTTAGGATCAAGGTATTTGATCGGATTTTCAATCAGATTTTGTATAATGGAATTCAATAATTTTTTATCCGAATAGAAAGGTACATTTTCTTTGATCTCAATAGAGATCTTCAATTTTTCATAACCAGGAAAATTTTCAAAGCTAGACAGTACGCCAGCCACCATTTCATTGAAGTTGATCTTCTCCAATTGCATGGTTGTTTTTCTTACTTTGGTAATCTGCAATAAATCCATCAACAGGTTATCCAGTTTTTTTGTACTCTTTAAGATGTGTTCAAAGTAAGTCTTGGCATTTTCTTCCTGCACATCTTTTTGTCCGACAATGGTCAAACCGATGATGGATTTAAGCGGCCCCTTGATATCGTGAGAAGCCTTGTAAACAAAGGTCTCCAGCCTTTCGTTGGCTTCTTCTAGTTCGGAGGTTCTTTGTCTTACCGTTTCTTCGAGTACCATGTTTTTCTTACGGATCAAACTGGTTCTCCAGATGTATATCAAATATAACAAAGTTATTCCTAACAAGGCGCAAATGACTTTGAACCACCAGGTTTGCCAGAAAGGAGGAGTGATCACGATGCGTATGGCTTTCCCTTTTTCGTTCCAGATGTTGTCGTTGTTGGAACCTTTCACATGGAATGTATAGGTGCCTGGATTCAAATTGGTATACGTAGCCGTACGCTGGTTACCACTGTAAAACCAGGTCTTATCAAAGCCTTCCAGCCAATACGCATACTTGTTGTTTTGTGCACTGTTGAAATTAAGCGCAGCAAACTCAAAGGTAATGGAGTTTTGATCGTGGGTTAAAATAATTTCATTGGTTTGACTGATGTCTAGATTCAAAGGTGTCTTTGGAGTAAACGGTGTGATTTCTTCGTTGAATATTTTGAACTTGGTAACGATGATAGGAGGTACATATTCATTTGTTCCAGTCATCATCGGGTCAATCACGAGGTAACCGTTGTTGGATCCGAAATAGATTTTTCCTGTTTCATCTTTGTACTTGGCATTGAAGTAAAAAGAACAATGTGGTAATCCATCCTTTACGGTATAAGATTTTGCTTTTCGCGTAGCAATGTTGAATTTTGTAATTCCGTTATTTGTCGCCAGCCAGAGGTTTCCGATTTTATCTTCCAGAATACTTTTGATGCAATTATTAGACAATCCATTTTTCTCCGCGGTATAAGCCTGTTGTTTTCCTGTCTTTCGATCAAACCAAACCAATCCACCACCCATGGTACCCAACCAAAAATTCCCTTTAGAATCTTCTTGTATATCAATCACTGTATTGATATCTACATGATTGTTGGACGTTGCACTTCTCAATAAATAGTTTTGAAAGCTATCTGTTGTTTTATCGTATTTGGCAATGCCGTCGAATGTGCCTAACCACAGGGTGCTGTCTTTGTCTATATAGAATGTATGTACCCAATCTGTAGGAATGGATCTTCGGTTGTTGTTGTCGTGCAGTGAGGTTTTAAATACTTTTGTTTTTTTATCCAATAAACTTATACCTCCTCCGTATCCGCAAACCCAGATGCGGTCGTTATAGTCCACCATGGCTTTGGTGAAATTATTGAACAGGCTGGAAGCGTTGAGTGGATCGTGTTTGTATACAATGAAGGAATCCTGTTTAGGATTGTACATGAATAAACCACCACCGTATGAACTGAACCACAAGCACTGGCTCTTGTCCTGCATGACGGTAATGATGACATTGTTTGACAATCCTTTTTTTCCTGCTTCGTAATGAATGATTTTTTCTTCTCCTGGAATTTTCTTGTAGATTCCATCGCCATCTGTAGTGATCCATAGATTGGAGTTGACATCTTTCAAAAAGCCTGTGATGATTCCTTTGTTGATGCTCCTGCTGGAATAAGGATTATTTTTATTCAGTACAAACAAATTGGTCGTGGTATTGGAATAATTCATTCCATTCAAATACGTGCCGGCCCAAATGTCTCCTTTAGAATCTTTGTACAAAGAGTTGATGTTGGGACTAGACAATTCATCTTTGTAATGGTAGAAGAGTTGTCGCTTGGTATCGTACATGTCAATCCCTTCGCCGTCTATACCGATCAGGAAAACATCTTTCTTATAGGGAATGACATTGTTCAGGTTATTTCCACCCAACGAATTGCTGTTGCGTTCGTCGTGTTGAATGGTGGTTAGTGCACCATTTTTAGCAATGATTTTCAGTCCCTCTGTTGTAGAAACCCAAATGTTTCCGTCTTCTTCTTTATATATGCTCCGCACTTCGTAGCCTCTGCCGTATTGAGGACGCAGGTCAACGAATTTCTCCGTGCGCATGTTGAACCTGAAAAGACCGTCCCAGCTTCCTATCAAAAGAGTGGTATCGTTTTCTTGAATCAAGAAATCTAAGTGTTTGCAGTTCTCGCTAAAAGGAGGAGTAGACTTTACAGGTGTTTTATCTAACGAGATTACTTTGAATAAACCGTTGTCTCTTGTCGTAACCCAAATGACTCCGTCTTTGTCTTCTGTGATTCCTTCTATGTTTCCGGATAAGGGTTTTAAAGCAGGATACTTGTTGTTTTTAAAATTGTAAAAAATATCCAGCATGGGATCGTATAGATTCAATCCATTACTGGTCACGATCCACAAACGATCTTTACTGTCGTTGAAGAGGTAGGTGATGTTTCGGCTACTGATGCTGTAAGGATCGTTGATATCGTTTCTGTAGATCTTGAATTCATAACCATTGTATTTATTCAATCCATCTTCACAGCCGAACCACATGTATCCATTTTTATCTTCTACGATAGAGCGTATCGTATTTTCAGATAAACCATCTGCTACCGAAAGATGATGAAAAACCAATGGAGGTTTCTGACCTGCTACCTGAAGAGAAGTACAAACAATAAAAAATAAGACAGTAAGAAATCTAAACATTTACTCGGCTAGTTTTCAATTGATTATATTTAACGAAAAAAAAACTAAAGCGGATGATTTTTGTGCTGTTTTTTTACACAAATGGACATTTGTACCTGTTTATGGGTAGGGGAATGGTTTCTAAAAGGAAAGCATATAGGCATGCTTTTAACGCTGATGCTTCCAACGGCGGTGTGTCCAGAGCCAGATCTCTGGTTGCAGGCGAATGTCTTTTTCCAACCTGCGTGTATGCAATTCCGAAATCTCATTTTCAGAACAAGCTTTGGGATTTTCGGTTAATACCTCTAGTTCGACAGAATAGATGCCTCTCTTTTTTCGCATCACGGAAGCATAGACCACCGGATAATTTAATTTGGTAGCTAGTTTTTCTGTCCCTTTGAAAACAGGCGTATCCTGATGTAGAAAAGTTGTCCAGTAAGCACCTTCAGGACTTGGCGTTTGATCTGCGATAAAAGCGGTTGCGGTTATTTTATCTCTGTCCCTCAACATCCCTCTGAGCGCCTCGTTCATGGCATATAACTTATTACCTAGACGAGTTCTCATGTGGTATACCAAGTTGTCAAATTTTTTATTAGACAATGGGTGGTAAAGGATGTACAGGTCATGAAACGAACTCAACTGACTAAAGCCTGCACCGGCCAGTTCCCAATTGCCCATGTGTCCCATGACCAATACAATGCTTTGTTTGTTGTCGTAGTACTTTTTGAAAACTCCAACGGCATGTTCAGAGAAGATCACATGCTTCTTCACCTGCGCGCGTGAGATGGTGAGCGTTTTCAAAGATTCAAGAATCAAGTCACAGAAATAATGGTAAAACTTTTTGCAAAGTACCTTGATCTCTTCGGGATTTTTTTCAGGAAAGGAACGTGTTAAATTTTCAAGTACTACTTTTTTGCGGTAGCCGATGACGTAATAAAAAAGTACGTATAGAAAATCCGAAAGTAAGTATAATACTGGAAAGGGGAGAATGGAAATGAAGTATAGAAAAGGAAGCGCCAGGTAGTAAGCCATTGGTGTGATCTATTTATTACGCTAAGTTAAATAAATAGATCGTTTGAAAGCAAGTGATTGAACTTTTAACTCACCTTCATGCCCATGACCAATATGTCGTCGATTTGTTTTTCCTTAGTTCCTTTCCAATCTTCAATAGTTTTGTCCAGCATTCCTTTTTGTTTGTCAAATGGCTCATGGTGTATATTCAGTAAAAGATCCTTTAAATTTTTAATCATAAATTTTTTTCCATCGGGTCCTCCGAACTGATCTTCAAATCCATCAGAGAACAAATAGATGGTGGTTGGCTTATCAATGGCAATGGTATGTTTGGTATAGGTTCTGTCTGATTTCCCCTGAGAACCGCCGATCGGTTCTTTGTCTCCTTTGATGTGTTCCAATACTCCGTCTTTAATTATAACTATAGGATTTTTAGCACCGGCATATTCTATGATTTTCTTTTCTTTATCGATGCTGCAAATGGCCATGTCCATGCCGTCTTTATTGTCGTTCTTATATTGCTGTAAAGCAAAACGTATGCTTCGATTCAACTCGGTTAAAATCTGATCCGGTTCCAGGATATTTTTGGCCACAATCATGTTGAGCAAATTGTAAGCAATCATAGACATGAAAGCTCCCGGAACACCATGCCCCGTGCAGTCTACAGCAGCAACGATGATTTTCTGCGACACTTCTACATCAGACAACTGCTGTTCGTTCTCTGCATCGTAATCGTTGAGGGCACTGCCTGTCTTTACATTGAAGAACCAATAGAAATCTCCACTGACCACATCTTTGGGTTTGAACAGAATGAAGGAATCAGGAAGCTGATGATGAAAACTGTGCTCGTGCGGTAACATGGCATTTTGTATACGCTGCGCGTAGGTGATCGAATTGGTGATGTTCTCGTGTTGGTGGCTGATGATTTCCAGTTGTCCTTCAATCTGATCGCTGTACTTTCTTTTTTGTTGTAAGTTTCTGTAAATGTAAAAGGCCAATGCACTGAGTGTGATTAAACCCAATACAAGAGAAGCCAAAATGACCCAAGTGAGTTGTTCCTTCGCTTCTTGCTCTTTAATGAGTAAGGCTTGTTCTTTTACTTTTAATTCTTTGAGTTGTTTTTCTTTGCTCAATAAGTCGATTTGGGTTTGACGTTCTCTGTTGATAAGATCCAGAATGCCCAGAGAGTCACGGGTAACGAGCAGTTCAGAAGATTTTTGTACGACTTCCTGTTGTGCAACTTCTTTGTCAAATTCACTTTGTTTTTTTTCTTCTTTTAGCGTGCTGATGGCCGTTACATTCTTTTTATTGATCTTCTCCAGTTCTTTCTTTTCACGCGCTGTTTTGCTGAGATTGTACAGAATGCCAAACTCTTCTGCTTTCTTTTTATTTTTAAGTTCCGTATGGTATTCAAAAAGTAATTTGTACGTTTTCTCTAAAAGAGTTTCATTTTCGAGGAGTTCAACTTTCGGCAAGATTCTTTCCAACTCATTCGCCGCCTTTTTTGTTTTGCCGTCCAAGTGAAGTTGTTCTGCTAGTTTAATAGATTTTACAATGAGCTCTTTGGGATCGTCAGAAGAGCCGTTGTTATTGGATTTGCTGCTTTTGGCAAAACTACCGAAACATAGAATAAGCAGAAAGAATATAGAGACGACGGATAGAAAGGGGAACTTGCTCGCAGTTTTCATCAATCTTCAGATATTGTTGAATTTATTCACATTTGTACGCAAGCATTTGGTAGAAGTTGTATTTTCCATCTATCTTTATTCGGATTCCCCATAAATAGATGGCTTCTCCATTATTTTGTGGATAAATGCTATCTTGAATTTTAGTTGTACGTAATACACTTTTATTATGATCGTTGCAGTTCCTAAAGAAACAAAGCTTAAAGAAAACAGAGTTGCCTTGACTCCGGATGTAGTAAAGGATCTGGTAAAAAAAGGTTTTCAGGTAGAAGTAGAGTCTGGTGCCGGACTAAATTCTTTTTTTAGCGACGAAGCTTACACCTCAGCAGGCGCGGTCTGTGTATCGGATAGAAAACAACTTTATGCCAATGCAGATGTCATTTTAAAAGTCAATGCACCAGCCAACGATGAAATAGCAGGAATGAAAAAAGGTGCTGTCCTTATTTCATTCCTATGGGCCGCTACCAATGCAGACGTGGTGAGTGCCGCCGCGAAGGCAGGTATCTCTGCTTTCTCAATGGATGCGGTACCGCGTATATCCAGAGCACAGAAGATGGATGCGTTGAGTTCACAAGCAAACCTTGCAGGTTATAAAGCGGTGTTGATGGCAGCGAATACATTAGGGAAAATTTTTCCAATGATGACTACAGCAGCCGGTACAATTAGACCTTCCAAGGTATTGATCTTTGGCGCAGGTGTTGCCGGCTTACAGGCCATTGCCACAGCCAAGCGATTAGGCGCCGTAGTGGAAGTGACAGACATTCGTCCTGAGACCAAAGAGCAAGTGCAATCACTTGGAGGAAAATTCATTGAAGTGACCGGAGATGATTCCATCAAAATTGAAGGTGGATATGTGAAAGGTGTTTCTGAAGATTTTTTGAAGAAGCAACAAGAACTCATCGCCAAGCATATTAAAGAAGCAGATATCGTGATCACCACCGCATTGATACCAGGTAAGAGAGCACCAGTACTGGTGACAGAAGAAATGGTGAGCAGTATGAAATTCGGATCTGTCATTGTAGACATGGCCGTTGAGCAAGGTGGTAACGTGGTGGGCAGCGAGTCGAATCAGACCATTGTAAAAAAAGGTGTCACCATTATTGGTGAAAGTAATATTCCAAGTTTGTTGCCGATGAATGCCAGTGCTCTTTATGCAAAGAACATTGCGACTCTATTGTTTCACCTGGCTGAAGACAAAGGCTTCAAATGGGAAATGGATGAAGACATCACGAAGGGAAGTCTTATTGTACACAATGGTGTGGTTGTTCATCCTTCATTAATCAAATCATAAATTACCTGTCTATACGTATGGAAACTATTCTAGCTTTATTTACGGATCATATTTCCATGATCTATTTTATCGTTCTCTCTGTCTTTGTAGGAGTAGAAGTCATCGGTCATGTACCGACAGTATTGCATACACCATTGATGTCAGGTGCGAATGCGATTCACGGTGTGGTCATTGTCGGAGCCATTTATGTCATGCTGAACGTTGATGCGAACGACTACATCAGTTTAGCATTGGGTTCACTCGCAGTACTATTGGGTACACTGAACGTAGTAGGAGGTTTTGTAGTGACAGACCGTATGCTGGAAATGTTTAAAAAGAAATAAGCAACATACTTTATAAGTTAAGAACATGAAATTATCATTGCTTGAAATTTGCTACCTGATTGGATCGATCACTTTTATCTTGGGATTGAAAATGATGGGTAACGCCAAGACCGCTCGCAAGGGAAACCTGATCGGTGCTGTGGGAATGGTCATTGCGATATTGGGTACTGTTTTTCTTTTTGAGAAAAAAGATACGAACGGTGTAATCGTAGAAAACTTTACCGTACCAACTATTGTGTATGTATTGATTTTTGGAGCGATTGCTTTAGGAACAGTCATAGGCTGGCTGACGGCGAAGAAAGTACAGATGACCAAGATGCCTGAGTTGGTATCGATGTTTAACGGAATGGGCGGAGCCTGTGCCGCGTTAATCGGTCTGATGGAATACCACCATAACATTGGTCATACCGGTGCATTGATAGCCATCATTGCAGGATTGATCATTGGCAGTATTTCATTTAGTGGCAGTGTCATTGCTTATTTAAAATTGAATGGCACGATGAATAAACCGGTTCGTCTACCGGCCTACAACATCATCAATACATTGTTCATGATTGGTGTGTTTGCATTTGGTGCCTATATCGTTTACCTGCAACCGCATGGAGTAGGCTTCCTGTATACCTTATTTGCCGTGGCTTTGCTGTATGGTGTATTGTTCACTATACCTATCGGTGGCGCAGATATGCCGGTCGTTATTTCTTTACTCAACTCTTTCACAGGATTGGCTGCCGCTTTTGGTGGATTCCTATACGATAATAAAGTCATGCTGACTGGCGGTATCCTCGTAGGATCTGCCGGTACCTTGCTTACACTCGTCATGTGTAAAGCGATGAACAGGCCATTGAGCAATGTGATCTTCGGCGCCTTTGGCGGTGGTAGTGCTACAGCAGGAAATGGCGCGGAAGTCAACGGTTCCATCAAAGACATTGCGGTATCAGATCTTGCCGTGTTGATGAACTATAGCAAAAAAGTAGTGATCGTACCGGGTTATGGATTGGCCGTTGCGCAGGCACAACACATCATTCATGAATTGGAACAACTGTTAGAAGAGCGTGGGGTAGAAGTGAAGTACGCCATTCACCCTGTAGCGGGCCGTATGCCTGGTCACATGAACGTATTATTAGCAGAGTCCAATGTATCATACGATAAGCTGGTAGAGATGGAAGACATCAATCCTGAATTTGATCAAACAGATGTGGTATTGGTAGTAGGAGCCAATGACGTAGTGAACCCGGCTGCGAAATCTGATCCTTCTTCACCGATTTACGGTATGCCTATATTGGAAGTAGACAGGGCGAAACACATCATCATCAATAAGCGAAGCATGAATGCAGGATATGCCGGTATCGATAACTTATTGTTCTACGATCCAAAGTCCAGCATGTTCTTTGGCGATGCGAAAAAAGCCCTTACAGAGTTGGTAGCAGAGCTTAAAACCATGTAATTGAAAAAAAATAATAAATAATTTGCGAATCTTTTCTTTTCATTCTATACTTGTACCATGAACAATATGACAACTATTCTATTCTACGTCGCATCAGCGAAGCATGCTGTGCTCTTTAAGAGCCGGATGTGAAGGATATTGTCTTAACGATAAATCAAAAGCACCCGGTTCAAATTGAGCCGGGTGTTTTTTTTGATCAGTAACTATAAAAATAAATACCTGACACAAAATCTAACGTGTGATGGAGCTTGAGAAAAGAGGCGAAAGGAAAATACCTCTTTTACTCATGCTCCGATTACACACGTTTTAACTGATGAAATCTATGTCTACTCTACATTCACTATCTGCCCTTTATAAAGCACTCGCATTGGCGGTCGTGGTCTTCCATTCGTCCCGGGCAGGATAGTATGCATTGTATACACATGATATTCTAAAAGCCCGGATCGAATGCCGGGCTTTTTTTATGTTCCAGAAAAAATAAACTAAACAATACCTATCATGACAACTACACAACAACCAACAACAACATTTGCCCGCAGAGCGCAACATGTTCAATCTTCTTTCATCCGCGACATTCTAAAAGCGGCAGGGCAGTCCAACATGATATCCTTTGCAGGAGGTTTGCCTGAACCTTCTTTATTTCCTCATCAACAGCTTGCTAAATCTGCTTACCGCGTATTGATGAACAATGGACAACAAGCGTTGCAGTATACCAATACAGAAGGTTATTTACCCTTGCGACAATTTATTGCAGAACGTTACCTGCGACAGCAAAAGATACCGATAGATCCTGAACAGGTTTTAATTACCAGTGGATCACAACAGGCTTTAGATCTCATCAGCAAACTATTTCTAGATGCCGGAGATGTCATTGCTTTGGAGCGCCCGTCTTATATAGGCGCTATACAATGCTTTAGCCAGTACGCACCAGAGATGGCAGAAATAGAATTACGTGAAGAAGGACCTGATGCTGATCAATTGCATCAGCTGACACATAGCAAACCGGTTAAATTCTTTTATACCATTCCCAACTATCAGAATCCAACAGGAAGAAGACATAGTCTTGCATCCAGAAAAGAGACGGTAGCGATTATTAAAAATACCAATACCTTCATTATAGAAGATGATCCTTACGGAGAGATTCGCTTTGAAGGAGAAGCATTTCCTTCTCTGCACAGCATGCTTCCAGAACAAACCATTCTCATGGGTACCTTTTCAAAAATGGTTGCTCCTGGATTGCGCATTGGCTGGGTCATCGCATCATCAGACATCATCAGAAGACTGACCATTTTGAAACAGGCATCTGATCTTCATTCTTCTCATTTAGATCAGCAGGTATTGTATGATTACCTGACGCATTATGATTTGGAAGAACATTTGAAAGGAGTACGTGAATTGTACAAAAAAAGAAGAGATGTGATGTCTAATGCATTGAAAAACTATTTTCCTGAAAACGTAGAGTATCAAATTCCGGAAGGTGGTATGTTTTTCTGGCTTCACCTTTCTCCACGCATTGCTGCTATGGAACTGTTGAAAAAAAGTATGAAAGAGGGAATCATCTTTGTTCCTGGAGAAACCTTCTATGTTGGTCAACCGAATGTACATACCGCTCGCTTTAACTTTTCCAATACAGAAGAAGAGAAGATGGATTCAGCGATTGCCAGGTTAGGAGAGTTGATTAAAAAAGAAGAAGGACATCGTACAGTAGTGAAATGGTGGCCCATGCCGTGAGTCTAGAAAAACAAAGAGAATCCTGAATCAGGATTCTCTTTGTTTTATAATGAATAAAGGACTATTACCAATCTGTTTTATTGGCCGGGTCGTTTTGGTATTCTTTGATGACTCTTTTCAAGTCGTCGGTCAATACTTTCATGTTGGCTCCTGTCTTGTTTTTGATTGTCACCCAACCTTTACCTGACATTTTAGTAGCACCGCAATCCGGATTTACATTTTCCAGTTTACCACCTGTTGCTTTGGTCTTCACATCGCCTTCGTGAACAAAGTCAGTCAGGATGTAACGGTATTTCCCTTCTTTACAAAAAACAGAAAGAGAGAAATTCACTTTTCCTTTTTCTGTACCTGTGCCTGAGACAGCAGGATATTCCACAGCAGTAGAAGCTGCGTAGACCAGCTTATCACCTGCTTCTTCTTTCAAGGCAAAGCCTTGTTTAGTGGCCCATTCTTTTACGACTTTATTGAGATCAGCAGCTTTAACGCCTGCCGCATCTACTACTTCTAAATAGGTAATTTTACCGGTACCCTGGTCTACCGGAAGTTGAGCATGAGCAACGTTTAGACTGCCGCAAAGGATAGCAAAGGCAAGGAATAGTTTTTTCATAAGCATTGATGGAGTAAGTTTTCAATGTTATAATATAAAATAAATAACAAAGAAGCAAAAATACGTCCTATACTTTATTTAGAATAAAAATGCTATTCGTCTTTTGACATGGAGAACAATCTTTCGATGGGTTGACTCTCAGGAGAAGAAAGGTCAATTTTTTCAGAGTAGGATTTATATCCCTGCGCTTCCAATAAAATGAGGTATGACTTACCTTGTGGTAAAGCGATAGGATTGCTTTGTAAACTGGTTGTGATGTTGTACTGTTTAATATTGCTCGTTGTTGCACCGTGTGTATCCAACTCGTAGATTTTCATGATGGCCTCAATTGACGCTTGCGATGTCGCATCTCTTACCGTCGCAGAAAGCATAGTAGGGAGTGTATCTAGTACGACTTCCTCTTTGATCAGTTCTGCGGAGTAAATGTCTCTGTCGCCGTAACCTTCTGGTCTGATGGAAGAGAAGTACATTCTTTTGCCATCGGCACTCCAGGAGAAATGCAAATCATCATAAGGTGTGTTGAGCGGATAGCCTACGTTTTCAGGTGCTGACCAGGCCAATGTTTCATCTGATAAATGAGAAACAAAAACATCGTAACCTCCCATACTATTGTGTCCTTTGGAACTGAAATATAATGTTTTGCCATCAGGCATTAGAAACGGAGAATCTTCGTCCATGTCTGTATTGATGTTTTTTCCCAGAGACACGGGAATTGACCATACCCCTTTATCATTCTTCATCACACTGTATAAATCTGTACCACCCAATGAACCTTCTCTGTTGCTGCTGAAGATAATCGTGTTGCCATCATTTGATATCGTAGCACTTGGCTCCCAATATTTCTGATTGGAGAAAGGGAGTTTCACGGCTTCTCCCCATTGCAGATTTTGGAAACTGCTCATGTAAAGATCTCCGGAACCAGTCTCCAGCAAGTCATTAGAGTACCTGTAGATGATCAGGTTTTTGCCATCGGCCGAAAGGGCAACACTTGCATCGTGATCTTCTGTGTTGACACTGTCACTCATTCTTGTCAACGGTTCCCATTTTTGTCCGTTGCTTGTGCTGATGTATAGATCTTCGTAGTAATGTCCGTCTGTATGATAATCTCTTTTCCCACCTTTGGTATCAGGTCTGCTTGACGTCACAATGATTTCACGTTCATCACCCGATACAACCGGACCGTATTCAGGGTATTCGCTATTGATGGAAGGACCGAGATTGGATATGTTCACTTTTACCGGTTGATTATAGAGGACAATGCCGTTCTTGCAATACTCGATTTCGTGATCGATGTCTTCGTATAATTTTTTATGATGCTTAGAATGTTTATCGCCAAAAAAAACTTTGTATTCCGTATAAGAATTAATGGCTTTATCGAATTGCAAATCGAGGTGATACGCTTTCCCCAGGTAATAGTCTAATGAAGCCGTTTGGATTTCTTTTTTATTCTTACATGCTTCTAAATATGGAATCGCTTTCGAAGGATTATTAAAATAGACATAGGCTACACCAATTGGAAAGATGTATTGGGGGTTGTTAGGTTCCAAACTGTCTAACTTAAGATATAAAGGTAATGCCTCATGGAAATTAAGATCCTTATAATGCCTATAAGCATCAGACTCCATCTGAACAATTTCCATTCTTGAAAAAGCTTGTGAATAAGCCCAATCAAAAGTAATCATCAGAAGCAAAAGAAGGAGTATGGAAAATTTTCTCACGTATTTTTGTAACAATTAATATCTAAAGCAATATACAAATAAAGGATGAGAAGGTTTAAAGCGAAAATGCTTATTTTGAGTTTTTTGTATTTATGAACTCAGCATGGTATATTCGTA
>JAQBNU010000142.1 GCA_028288365.1 Chitinophagaceae bacterium
CGATAGTGGAACAGGCTGATATTCCAATTGGATTGCAGGTTCTCCAGGAACTTGAGCAAGGCGCCGGGGCGCTCGGGAAACATGAAGCGGTAGATGTGTTCGTTGTCGGCTGTCTGCGCGCGGCCGCCCACCATGTAGCGCACATGCGACTTGGCCATTTCGTCATCGGTCAGATCGATCGCGGGTAGCCCCTGCGATGCAAGCTGCTCGACCAATCGCGTGGCATCGCTGCGTGTCTGGATCGCGACGCCGACAAAGATGTGAGCCTGCTTCTCGTCGGATAAGCGGTAGTTGAACTCGGTGATGTTGCGTCCGCCTAGCTGCGCGCAGAAGCTCTTGAAGCTGCCGGGCTCTTCGGGAATGGTCACGGCCAGCACGGCTTCGCGCTGTTCGCCCATCTCGGCACGCTCGGCGACAAAACGCAGGCGGTCGAAATTCATGTTAGCGCCACTGGCGACCGCCACGACCGTTCTGCCTTGCGCGCCTTCGCGTGCGAGCCAGGCCTTGGCGCCGGCCAGCGCCAATGCGCCCGCCGGTTCGAGAATGGAGCGCGTGTCTTCGAAGACGTCCTTGATGGCGGCACAGATCGCTTCGTTGTCGACGCAGATTATTTCATCGACATATTTCTGGCAAAGGCGAAATGTCTCTTCGCCCACCAGTTTGACCGCTGCGCCATCGGCGAACAGGCCGACATGCGCGAGACGCACGCGTTCGCCCTTGGCAAGGGATTGCGCCATGGCATTGGCATCGACGGCTTCGACACCGATCAGCTTGGTCTGCGGACGCACGCGCTTGATATAAGCGGCCACGCCGGCAAGTAAGCCGCCACCACCGACACAACAGAAAATGGCGTCGATATGGCCAGGATATTGATGCGCGATCTCCATACCGATGGTGCCCTGCCCGGCTATGACGTCGGGATCATCGTAAGGATGGACGAAGGTCAGGCCTTCGCGGGCTTCCAGCGCCAGCGCGTGTGTGTAAGCCTCGTCATAGGATTCGCCGAACAACACGACTTCGCCACCGCGTGCCCGCACAGCGTCGATCTTGATGGCAGGTGTGGTTGTCGGCATGACGATGACGGCGCGCACGCCCATCTTCTGCGCCGACAGCGCCACGCCCTGCGCGTGGTTGCCGGCGGAGGCGCAGATGACGCCACGCGCGAGTTGTTCCGGCGAGAGCTTGGCCATCTTGTTGTAGGCGCCGCGCAGCTTGAAGGAGAACACCGGCTGCATGTCTTCGCGCTTGAGGTAAATGCGGTTGTCGAGGCGATGCGACAGGTTGGCCGCGAAGTCGAGCGGCGACTCTATGGCCACGTCATAGACGCGGGCGTTGAGAATGCGGACGAGGTAGTCGTCGTCAGGCGCAGCGGAATTTGAAGTAGCGGAAGGATGCACGGAGCGCGAGCTTGCTGAGGGAATGGCCGATTATCCGTTCGCAATGCCGATGCAGGCAATGTCCGCAATAAAAAAGGGCGCCCCGCAGGGCGCCCTTGAAGGGTCCGCCGTAGCGGACCCTGACCATATCGATGCTGCAACAGTCTTAGTAGTGGTAGGCCGATTCGCCGTGGCTGGAGATATCCAGACCTTCGCGCTCTTCGTCCTCAGGCACACGCAGACCGATGAACATGTTGACCAGCCAGAAGGCGATGATGGCGACAACACCCGAGATGAGGATCGTCATGCCGATGCCGGTAGCCTGGATGATGAGCTGATCGAAGATCGAGTAGCCATCGGCAACCTTGTTGGCCACGTAGTCCCAGACACCCGTACCGCCCAGAGATGGGGAAGCGAACACACCGGTCAGCAACGCTCCGAGGATACCGCCCACGCCGTGGACACCGAAGACGTCGAGTGCATCATCTGCACCGAGCAGCTTCTTGAGGCCATTGACACCCCACAGGCAAACTACGCCAGCCAGCAGACCGATCACCAGGCCACCAACCACACCGACGAAACCGGCGGCAGGCGTAATCGCAACCAGACCAGCAACTGCGCCCGATGCGGCACCCAGCATGGAAGGCTTGCCCTTGATGAGCCATTCAGCCAGCAACCAGGACAGTGCCGCAGCAGCGGTAGCGATCCAGGTATTGACGAAGGCCAGTGCAGCCGTGCCGTTGGCTTCGAGCGCCGAACCGGCGTTGAAACCGAACCAGCCCACCCACAGCAGCGAGGCGCCAATCATGGTGAGCGTCAGGCTGTGCGGAGCGAAGGACTCCTTGCCCAGACCCACACGTTTGCCAACCATGAAGGCACCGACCAGACCGGCGACAGCGGCGTTGATATGCACAACGGTACCACCCGCGAAGTCGAGGGCGCCCTTGTTGAACATGTAACCGGCCGTAGCGTTGAGCTTGGCTGCAGCGTCAGCACTTGTGTAGCCATCCGGACCCGCCCAGTACCACACGATGTGTGCGATCGGGCAGTAGGCAAACGTGAACCAGATGACCGAGAACACCAGCACAGCGGAGAACTTGATGCGTTCTGCGAAGGCGCCGAGCACCAGTGCAACGGTAATCGCGGCAAACGCGCCCTGGAAGGCAACATAGACCAGTTCGGATATGCCAACGCCCTTGGAGAAGGTCGCAGCAATCGAATCCGGCGTAACGCCTTTGAGGAACAGTTTGTCGAAGCTACCAATGAACGGGTTGCCCTCGGTGAAGGCCAGCGAATAGCCGTAGACCATCCACAGCACGCTGATCAGCTAGAACACGAC
>JAQBNU010000116.1 GCA_028288365.1 Chitinophagaceae bacterium
GTGGATATGCCGGTGAAACTGACCATACCGTGCCGGAGCAAACTGACCACCTATTTTGCTGGCGAAGAAGTTGAGTTCATACGTAGTAATGGGTCGTTATCAAATTTATAGATTTAGTTAATTAATCGTCTATTTCTTCAGTCTTATTTCGTTGTTTTTTTCTGAGTGATTCTCCTTTTAGCTCTAGTCGGTGAGCCTGATGAATAATCCTATCGAGTATGGCATCGGCTACTGTTTTTTCACCGATTACTTCGTGCCATTTATTGATTGGTACTTGGGAGGTTATGATCATAGAGGCTTTACCATGTCTATCCTCTATGATTTCCATAAGAGCTGATCTAGTGGGTCCATCAAAAGGTTGTATTCCAAAGTCATCAAGTATCAATAGATCCTGCCGTTCTATTTTTGCAATCTCTTTCATGTAAGAGCCATCGGCTTTAGCCATTTTAAGTTTGCCAAAGAGTTTTGCTGTATTGTGATAGAGGACACTATAACCTAGGTTGCAAGCCTGATGTCCAAGGGCAGAAGCAATATAACTTTTACCTATTCCCGTACTTCCTGTAATGAGTATGTTTTCCTGTTTATCAATAAAGGAGCATTCGGCAAAACGCATCATCGCATTTCTGTCTATATTTCTATCCGTATCGTAGTTGAGCTGTTCAATAGCAGCCTTGTATCGGAAACGAGCATTTCGGAGTTGTCTTTCTATTCTGCGGTTCTGCCTATCATCCCATTCAGATTCAATCAGGTTAGCGATTAATTCATCGGCAGTGTAGTCTTCCTGTCTACCAGATTCCAGGTTGCTTTTAAAAGCAGTCAACATGCCGAAGAATTTCATCTTTCGCATTTTGTCTAATGTTGTTGTGTTCATATTAAGTTGTTTAAATTGTTTATTGATAATAATCTTCTCCTCGTATGTTCTCATGCAGAGGCATTTTTGATGACTCATTTTCTTCTCCCTGATCGTATTGTTCCATTCTTCTTTCAAGGATATTTTGAATGGTCTTGTAGTTGTAAATCCCATAACCTAAACCACGTTGGCAGGCTTTTGTTAATCTATCGTTTCCGACCTTTTTAGCAAAACTTAGTATACCCACACAGGATTTATAAGCTTGTTCCGGATGTTGTTTGCGGTCAAGTATTTTCAATATATAGAGTTTTACATCTTCGTGGATTCCTTCCGCCCAACTGGTAAATCTCTCTGGTGTCCAGTCGCTGACAAAGCGATGGGTAGAGGCCAGATGATCTTTCTGAGTAGTGTACTGGTATGGGCTTTTTATTCGATCGTGGAGAGCGATACGCTCATAGTGATAAAATATCTCTACACTGTTCTGGGAGAACATTAGTTTTACTTTTTTACCAATGAAGCGATACGGTACACTGTAGTAGTGCTTGTCTACACCTAATGAAACATGTCCATTTTTCATTACCGTAGCAAAAAACTGTTTCCTGAGCTCGTAGAGAAGTGCAGGTAAAGGAGCAAGGGTAATGCGTTCTACTTCCTCAAACTGTTGCCTACGGCTGTAGTTACGCCCTCTCAGCAGTGTAGCATTATGTTCTTCCAGAACAATGAGTATGGCCTTGTTGAGTTCTTCTAAACTAAAGTAAGTATTGGCCCGAAGTCGCGCATAGATACGGGTATAAACAATCTTTACAACACCTTCTACCAAGGCTTTGTCTCTTGGACGATAAGCTCTTGCCGGTAGAATGGTCGTACTGTAATGTTCGGCAAAATCAGCAAAGGCATCATTTAAGGTAGGTTCATACTTACTGCTTTTAGTAACGGCAGACTTTAAATTATCAGGAACAATGGCTGCTGGTACTCCGCCATAAAAAAGTAAAGCGTTCTGACAAGCTCCAATAAAGTCTTCTTTCTGTTGACTCATCACAGCTTCTACATACGTGAGTTGACTGGCTCCAAGGATGGATATAAAAACCTCTACCGCTTGTAGCTCTCCTGTTTCTTTGTCTACGATGGTTAACTTCTCTCCAGCAAAATCTACATAGAGTTTATCTCCGGCTTTATGCTCAATGTGCATACTTGGATTTACCTGGGCTTGCCAGAGAGCTAGGTAATACTTGAACTGGCTTACACCAAAACCATCAGGATGATTCTGCCTGTACTCTTCCCAGAGTAATGTGCGTGTAACGCCTTTACGTTTAAGCTCCTTATCCAAAGATGGAAGCAGCTTAAAGAGTGTTTCTGTTTTTGTACTGAGTGGTTTTACTTCCTGTTTAACAAATAAATCTTCCAGGTCTTTATCACTGAGTTGATCCATTTCTTCAAAGGAGAGTCCACTATCTATAAACTCTTTGAGATATTTTTTTAGCGTATTACGCGAGATACCTGTCTGGGCAGCTATCTGAAGCTTACTGCGACCTTGCGCTTGTAAGCGAAGAATATGTCTTATTTTACTCATACTGATAGGTCGGTTGGCCATTATTAATAAGTTTGGTATTTTTACCAAGCTCACTAAAATAGGGCTCCCTTACAGTATGAACTTTCTTCTTCGTTTTAGGTGGTCAATTTAAACCGGCACGGGGTGGTCAGTTTGGACCGGCGACAGGTGGTCACGTTAAACCGGCAGAGGGTGGTCAATATCACCGGCACGTCCATTACTTAGAACGATCTCAGATTGAACAAAAAGTATATATCCAATCAAAGAATAACAAATACACTATAATAGACTATACCTATAGAATTACAGCATCGGGTATTAAGTTTCTTTTGAACAACTGTAATAGGAAAGAACTAATCAATAATAATCACTGTATTGACCTCATTTTAATGTACAGGGATAAGAGTATTACCCCTAGTGAATTTATGAATACGTTGGTTAGCAAAATCAGCTCCAACATTGTTTCGTGGGTCATAGGCGTTTTTACAGTTTTAATTTTATTATTTATAGGCTACAAATTGGGTTGGAATTAACACTAATTTTTAAGTGTTTAGATGGGAGAGTTGCCTAAATAAGAATCACAGATACAAGATTTATTATAGGAGCAGTTAACCCTCCTATGGTATCACCTATTGGGCCGCTAATAATTAAATTTTTTTGCTCCTTAAAAAAACATACAGAAGTATAACACAAACCTATTGTAATAATAAGGATTACGCAGAGTTGTATGAAGTTTAAAAAGAATCTTAAAAATATTTTCATGCTAAAAATATTTAATTGATGACTGCAACTTGATTTTATCGATCAAGTTTTCCTGAGGTTTCATTTAATACTTTTTGAATGCAACTAGCAAGGTTGTTCAATATTGCATCAAAAGTTGTCACATATTTAATTGCTTCTTGCCATTGAATAGAGTCTATTATTTTTATTTGTTCAAAAATGTCTCTATCTCTATGTGCTATTGAAACATTACGTATATTTTTTAATCTATCCTTATTATCTATCTTAAACTGATTAATTTCTTTGTTAATGCTTTTTAGTTCATCTAACAATACATCTTTATTTTTTAATTTGCTTATTTCTTTTCTAAAGTCTGTACCGATGAGTTCTGGTATATCATTCATTGTTTCATATATGATTAGACAGGCTTGTCTTGCAAAATATTTTTTTCGCCATTGATCCGTAGAAAACGTTAACTCTTTACCTATGATTTTAAGATCGTAAGTGCATATATTGAGGAAGCCTGCAACATTTAGTATTAGCTTATTACTTTCTAGATTATTTTCAGATGCGTATTTCTTAGTTTTAAGAATGATTGATAAGGTGTGTTCTTGTACCTTAAAATTATTATTGTAAGTGTGTTCAAGAGAAGATCTTTGTTCGTTCATTAATTTTTCTAACTCTAAATCAAAATCATTCTTTTCAAATAAGCGAACATTGATCTCTTTAGATTTTCTTTTAAAAATATTAAATAGCTTCATAGAAGTTGATGTTTCTTTATTGTCTCAAGTAATTCATATGCAATTTGTCTAGCTGAAGCCCATATAGGCTTATTGTCAAAATCTTTCGGATTACTAGAATCATTTGAGATGTTTAAGTCTCCTTGCTCATTTCTTATAATAGACATGTTACCTGATGACTTATGTCTAAATTTGTCAAAAATATTTCCTGGACCGTTTTTGTCTACATGAGCTCCACCTTCTTTGTTTGATAATCCATCAATTAAATCCCAACGACTTAATGATTCACCTTCTGTTGAAGTCATAATTTTTGAATTTCCCCACCAATCTTGAAATGCAATCCAGTTAGTTGTTTTTTGAAAGAAGTCGTTTGTAAAATTCGGAATAAATCTGGCTTCCAGTTGATGGATCAATTAGTTTATGACACAAAGCAAAATGTACAGGCCTCTCTCCACTGGGTAACTCTCTGTGAAATTCCCACTCTATATTCGCAGTGTTGAAAAAATCAACTGATTTTAAATTTAGCTGGCTGAATAGAGAATGTGATTTTGATGTATCATGTAGGAAAACTCTTATTGATGTAGCTATTGATAATGATACAATTTCAGAACCACTATCATATGTAGAACATAATTCCAGTAAATTTTGAATTTGTTCTTCAAAACGTTCTAATAAATCTAATCTCGTTCTAGACATAGTTAGAGCGGAATATTTAGCTTGTCAAAAAGAGCTTTATTTCTTTGTCCTGCATCTCGAACTAATTTATCAAAGCTTATGATTTCGATATATAAATCTAAGTTCTTATTGAAGTTAAAATATCCATCATTATCTGGTAGCTTAGTGAAAGCTTGATTCTCTGCAAATATGCGAAGCTTAGCTGTCAAATCACAAACGATATATGCATAAATCGGAACTCCTGTTCTTAAATCTAACAATCGACCATCTTTATCTTTTGAATTAGCATCTCTCAACTCTCTTGCATACGTTGTCACTTGGTTGATCGGATTTTCTTCATCTGTATAATCATCTCTCATTGGTCTTTTAAATTCGATAATAACCATGGATGAATAAGGCTTGTTATCTATTGATAAGGCTAATGGTCTATTAAAAATCAAAATATCAGGTCGATCCTTAGATTTAGAATCTACTTCTTCAATTTGATTGAATTGTTTGTCAGACGCTAGATATTTGTGATAAGCTAATCGTTCATCTATCACCCATAGGTTATGCTCTTCGAAGCCTATATCATCAGATAACTGTTTAAGGGGAAAGATTAGACTATGTACAATATCTTCTTTGCTGTATTTGCCTTCCGATGATTTTTTCAAATGCTTTTCTAACAGTTCTAAAACTAGTTTACGATGTATTACATACTCGGACAAAGCGGAATTCCCTACTTCTATGATTTTATTATATGTTTCACTAAACTTTGATTTGAATTGAGCTATATCTGTTATTTTATTGAAATTATTCATAAGGGTTTTAACCTCAGACTTTACTTCTAATTCCAATTTTTGATGTATTTTGAACAGTTCTATTTCTAATTTTTCATCTGAAAGAGTAGCGGATAATTTTCTGATTTCACCAGCTCGATATTTTAGTAAATGCCTATATCTAGGATGGTTCTGAACGAATGTGCGAATGCGTTGTATTTTTGCTTCTGATATTGAAGTTAAATATGATTTAAATTCTTCCTCGATCAATAAAATGATAGAATCCCTTAATGAATCTTGTGTTATTTCCGACGTAAAAAGCTCACTTGCTTTGCCAAAGGTAATATCTGTTCTTTCTTCATTGACTTTTGAATCCAGGAAATTACTTGATACGTAGGCAGCAATAGAAAATTTTTCTCCATTTTCATCTTCTAAAAATGTACTTAAATCAGGTATTTGATCACTTATCTTATCAGACAATACTTCTCTCGTATGAGCACAATAATGAATTTTATTATCACTTTTAGGACTGTATAATTTAACTAAATCAATCCTGAATACATGCTTTTGACCATATTCTTCCAATACTAATAACTTATTAGTAACAGCATTTTTTGTATATAATGAGAAGTAATCATTAACTACTATTTCTGAATTATTTAATGTGTCCTTAATTATAATTCTTGGGCATTTTTCATCTAGGAAATAAATAAAGCAATGCTCAATTATTTTAAGAGCAATGTCTTCTGGTTTTGAATTACACCATTTTTGATAGTCGTCATCGAGTGTTTTTAAAACTACTGTTGTTTTCCTTGTAGCATCAGGTTTTCCATCAGCTAACGTGTGTTTTTCAAGCCCTTGCTTTGTTCGTTCGAAATTGAATACCCTATGTTTTATGATTCCACCTTCTTCAAATACACTATCAATCTCAGCTCTTGTAAAAGCTCTTAACCAAGTAAATCTGCCTATACCTTTTCCACCTCTTTCTAATTTATAAGAAGAGTGAGCATAATTGAATGATTCGAAATTTGCAGCAGTAAAGCCAATACCATTATCAGTTAAAATAAAATCTGTTATTGCTGGTAATGCAGTCGTATCTATTTCTTGCTGTCCACTTCTGACTAATTGCAATTCTATTGTTCCAGGTTGATTTAATTTTCGATCCTCAATGGCATGAATAGAATTAACTACTGCTTCAAAAACAGGAAGCATTGCGTGACTATATGATAGTTTTTTTTCACGAACTTTTCCTAAAATGTCTATTTCCATAGTTTTCGGCTAAAAGCACAATTTAAACAATCTGACATCAAAAACACGTTGTATTGATTAGTCTTTATTGCTTTTGTACACTCTCGCTGGAGCATCCTGCTCGTGCTTTAAAGTTCATAGAGCGTCCCGCTCGGGCTATGTTTAAAAAACAAGCTCATAACATAAGATAAACACCCCCTGCTGGAGTTTCGATCGTTTATCGAATCAATAATTCTTTTTGCAAGATCTCAGATGTCGTTGAAATTTTTAGTGTATAAATTCCAGCATGAAGTGTACCTGTATTCAGGATGATCGAATCAGAACCGGCTGAATTTTCTATGGTTTGATGTAAGACCTGAATGCCGGTTGACGTGTAGATGCTGATTTCCATTGCACCGTTTGATGGCTCTTGAAAATGAAGATGTACCTCATCGCTGGCCGGATTTGGAAAGACAAGACAGTTGTCTTCATGAGCAGGACGGGTAGATGTTGTCAGTGGAAGATCCAGGTCTTTCACTTCGGTGATAAAAAAATCGTAGCTGTTTCCCGAAGAGTTATAGACCGTGCTGTTCCAATTCATTTGTCCTTTTAATTCACCTGCCATGAAGATCTTGTTTTGGGAACATGTCAATGCTTTTCCAACAACAGATGCATCACCGCTTGCTTGTTCGCTCCAGTGGACCGTTCCGTTTTTATCAAACTTGATGAGGAATAAACTATTTGAATAGGGTGTAGCATTGGCCAAAAGATCTCCATTGTTTAAGGATAGAGAATTCATGAAAGTCCCTGTAATATACGCATCGTTGTTGGTGTTGGAAGTCACACTGTATGAATTGGCGTAACTTGAGCTGGTAGATGTTGTCAATCCTTGTACCCACTTCAACGTCCCGTCTGTAGCGGAAATGCTGGCCAGGAAAGCATTTACCGAATTGGAGGTGATAAAGGATTGCCCCTCATATTGTGAAGAGCCGAATAATGTTCCTGTAAGGTAAACATCTCCTTCTTCGTTGGTGCAGATTCCGTATCCTGTATTATATCCAGTGCTACCACCGAATTTTTTCAGGTAGTTGATATGAAGCGAAGTGTCCATTTTGCATAGGAAACCATTGTCTGTATAAGTACCGGGAGAAATGCTCTGCACCACCAGGTCACCGGCATAGCAGGTGTCAACGAAAGTTCCTGTAAGATATAAGGAACCGTCGCGATAACACATCTTGTTTACAAAGTCCTGTTTCTTTCCACCAAAACTGCAGACACCAAGGTGCTTTCCTTCGGAATTATATTTTGCTACAAAAATATCCTGGTCTCCGTAGCTCGTTGTTGTTAACCCGAAACCACCTGTTGTAAAAGGAGTACCGGCTTCTTCAAACACACAGTTCCCCGTAAATATTCCAGTAACATAAATGTTTTCATGTTCATCGAGTACAAGATCAACTCCTCCTTCCATGCCGGGACTTACGGAGCCTGCTCTGATCTTCCAGATCAGTTGACCGGTGGTGTCGTATTTTGTGATGTAGATGTCTGCATCACTTACCCCCCAACTAGTGCTGGTAATGAGTTCAAGGAAATTATCGGATGTAAAATACATGGCAGAGCCAAAACTTCCTGTTGTATAGAGGTAACCGCTTTTGCTTACGCAAATACTGTTTCCATAAAGACTATTCCCAGATGCATCGGGTAGCAAGCCTTTTGCCCAGCCGAATGTGCCGGTTGAGTTGAACTTGGCCCAATAGGGGGAATTCAGGTAGTCATTCAATGTTGCAGTACCGATGGTTGTTTCTTCGTAATAGTTTCCTGTTGCGTAAACGTTGCTTTGTTCGTCGACAGTAATGGAATTTATATGGTCTTCCTTTGTGCCACCTTGCTGAATAAAAAAATCAACTGTTTGTGCAGATAA
Organism: Chitinophagaceae bacterium; assembly: GCA_028288365.1. Classification (GTDB taxonomy): domain Bacteria; phylum Bacteroidota; class Bacteroidia; order Cytophagales; family Cytophagaceae; genus JACMQM01. Next base: position 8,438 of record JAQBNU010000116.1, read on the forward strand.
TGAGCCATTGAAAAAAATCAATAACATGAAAATCAACTTATGCATAGCGTGTAAAGAATAGTTTAATAAAATACATTTATTTTATAAATGGTTCAAGTACTTGCTCCATACTAGAGGATGTTGCTTTATGACTTTAATAGCAATTCATGTTCTGTTTCCAGTAAATTTAAGATCAACTTATCACATTCAATCACTAATCCAAGTTAATGGTTTTCCCTCAGTAAATACATACCTATTTGTTGGTATATAAATTCAAGTTTTCTTCCGCTGGCCGCAGCGCCTCCTGCTCGTGTCCTAAAGTAAATAGAGCGTCCCGCTCGGGCTATGATTAAAAATCAACCTCATAACATAAGATGAATATTGATGGAAGTAATTTTCTTATCTTGTACACAATGAAAATCATACTCCTCTTCCTATTCATTACCACCACCGCCTACGCACAAGACTGCCTGCAAACAGACTTATCCAATAGCTATAACATCAACACCCACATAGACCGCATCAGCAGAGAAGAAAACGCGGATTTCTGTAGGGTGGCACTCAGCATACAAGATAAGAAAACCAACCAAACGATTCAAACCATCTTGCTGAACGCTAACTTTTATTATTCATCGGTATTCAGTGATTGCAATACCGTGCGTTCTTATACCACCGGAAAAAACAAAGACGCAGAAGTCATGGACAATGATTTCGGAGACCTCATCGTAGCGGATTTTAATTTCGATCAGAAAGAAGACATCGCCTTAAAGAAAGACTCCGGTGGCAACGGCGGACCGATGTATAATTTCTATTTGCAAACTACAGATGGTGTTTGGAAGATCAATGAGTTCCTCAGCGACACCATGGATTTTTTTCCTTCGCAGATCAACGCCAAAAAGAAAACACTCACCACCTGGGTACACGCCAATGCCCGCGAGCAAAGTGTAACGACTTATAAACTTTCTAAGAATAATACCTTGGTCAAAACAAAGAGAAAATACGTGGGGTAGTGAAAATCAATTTTTATATATTGGATCACAATGAAAACAATACTGCTATTCATAATACTATGCACAACCACTGCATACGCTCAAAACAACAAGAACATTGACAGCCTGATTTGCAAAAAATGGAGAATCGAATCCAACGCGATAGGAGGCGTGGTCTATCCTGCCGATTCATCAGAAGACAAGACGATATTTTATCTGGATCATACCGCTGAGAATATACAGTCCGGCCATTCCAAATTTTCAACCTGGAGTTATGACGCTTATAAAAATACGTTGATGCTAAGAGATAAGATCTCCAAGGAAGAAACAATATTATCCATTATTCAAATCACAGATATACGATTGGTAGTGAGTTATGCTTTTTGTGATGCACCATTGACAGTTTACTTAAAAGTGGTGAAGTAATTCGCTTGCGCCAACAGGTGACTCCAATAGGTAATGCTGTAACCATTCCTTAAAATTGTTGTTATGACACACACCAGTGTGTGCATTTATTTTTTAATCATTACTCATTCTTGATTTACAAATATCATTATTTATAAGTATTGCGATGCAGCGATAGAATGATCTCCTTACGATACTATTGTTCAACTATTTTATACTCCAAAATTTATTTGCAACATGAAAACCAACACACTTCACAACATAGCCTCTCTGGCTATTGTTTTTTCTCTCTCTATTTTAAATGTACAGGCTCAATCGTGGCTGACAAACGGCAACACGCTATTCAGCAACAGCATCGGCGCCAATGTAGCAATAGGCACGGGAAGCATTAACCTGGTTAATCCCAAACTACAAGTCAACGGCAGCGTATTGTTCAACGGTACTACCGGTAATATTCCTGCTACAGGAGCGGGAACACGGATGATGTGGTATCCCGCAAAATCAGCTTTTCGTGCGGGTTATGTAACCGGTACCGCCTGGGATGATGCGAATACAGGCATTGGCTCTACGGCTTTTGGATTGGACAACATCGCTTCAGGAAACTTTTCTTTCATCGTAGGAAATGCGAATACAGTATCTGGAGTTGGGTCTTCATCTTTCGGAAGTTACAATACGGTTTCCGGAAACAGGTCCTTTGCTTCAGGAGGATTGGTCACCGTTTCAGGTACATATTCTTTTGCCCAGGGACAATACATCAATGCGACGAATAGTTTCACCAATATATTCGGCACAGGATACAGCTCAGCATCTCCGCTGGTCAATAACATTCCTTATTCTTTTATGGTGGGTTATCAAAGCACTGTACCCACCTTGTTTGTGGGCCCCCCTGCTGTAGCCGGCACCAATGCGATTGGTGCGGTGGGTATTGGTACGACGACCATTCCTACCAATGCGCCCAGCGGAGGATACCAATTGGTTACATTGGGAAATTCTAATTTTAACGGAAGCATCGTAGTAGGAGATCCCGCTACCATTACATCTGCTACACCTTTTCCGACTTCGTACAAATTATTTGTTACCGGTGGTATTCTCACAGAGAAAATAAAGGTGGCGGTTAAAACAACCGCGAACTGGTCTGATTTTGTTTTTGCTTCAGATTATAAATTGAAATCCTTAACTGCTGTAGAAGCATACATCCGTCAAAACAAACACTTACCCGATGTGCCTTCTGCCGAAGACGTAGTGGCCAATGGGGTAGACGTGTTGGAAATGAACGCTAAACTGTTGCAAAAAATAGAAGAGCTCACGTTGTACATGATCGAGATGAATAAAGAAAATGAAACGTTAAAACGCACGAACGATGCACTCTATTTAAATTATTCAGACTTGAATAAAAGAATACAGGCGATTGAAAATAAATAGTTTTCCGTTTCAACTTTTCTTCACGATATGAAAAAAATAATTCATTACGAACAAGGCTTTATAAAAGCAATTGTTCTGCTCTTGTTTTGTTGTCTGAACCAATCCACGGCATTAAGCCAGGGTTATGGTTTTGTCAGAACATGGGGCACTGTGGGCAGTAACAATGGACAATTGTACGCGCCTACAGAAGTTGCAGTAGACGGTTCAGGGAATGTCTATGTAGTCGATGCCGGCAATAACCGCATTCAGAAATTTACCAGTGCAGGTGTTTACAGTTTGCAATGGGGAACCTCGGGCAATGGCAACAGTCAGTTTAATTATCCGACCGGTATAGCGGTGGACAATGCGGGCAATGTCTATGTAGTGGATTCAGGAAATAACCGTATTCAAAAATTCAGCAACACTGGTATCTATAGTGGGCAATGGGGCACAGTGGGCAATGGCAACGGCAATTTTGATGCGCCGAACAGCATTGCGGTAGATGCTTCAGGGAATGTCTATGTCACCGATTCAGGCAACAACCGTGTTCAGAAATTCAGCAGTACAGGTACCTACCTCATACAGTGGGGGAGTCCGGGTAATGGCAACAGCCAGTTTGATTATCCGACCGGCATAGCGGTCGACGCTTCCGGAAATGTATATGTAACGGATCAAAACAATAACCGGGTACAGCAATTCAACGGCGTCACGGGTACGTATAATCTACAATGGGGAAGCGTGGGCAGTGGCAATAATCAATTGTACAGTCCATCGGAAGTAGCGGTGGATGCGTCAGGCAATGTCTTTGTCGCGGACGAAGGAAACGACCGCATCAGTGTGTTTAACAGCAGCGGTACCTTCATTACTTCCATCGGCAGCGGTGTAGGCGGAGACAACGGTGAATTTTATGGACCCAGCGGCGTGGCGGTGGATGCTGCGGGCTATGTGTATGTGGCCGATCAGAACAACAACAGAGTACAAGTATTTACTCCGTTTTCCTTTACCCCTGCTTCCGGTCCTGTAGGTACGACGGTGGTCATTACAGGTACCTGTTTCACCGGTGCTACGGTGGTAAGCTTTAACGGCACGGCAGCTATTTCTTTTACCGTGAACAGTCCAACTCAAATCACAGCCATCGTGCCGACAGGTGCAACGACCGGTCTGGTGAGTGTAACAGGCAGCTGTGGCACGGTGACAAGTACCAGCAATTATACCGTACCGGGCACACTTGCTTCTTGTATCGCTTGTTCCATACAGGTCATGAACTATGTGACGCAATGGGGAGTGACCGGTACCGGTACCGGCCAGTTCAAGGCTCCTCTTGCCGTGGCTTTGGATGCTGCAGGAAATGTGTATGTAGTGGATAATGCGAACAGCCGCATCCAGAAATTCAGCAACACAGGAACTCCCCTTGCACAGTGGGGTACAGCGGGCACAACCAATAGTCAATTTAATAATCCTGTAGGCATAGCCATCGATGCTTCAGGAAATGTATTTGTGGTGGATCAAAACAACAACCGGATTCAGAAGTTCAGCAGCACGGGTACTTACCTGGGGCAATGGGGAACTTCAGGCAGTGGTAATAGCCAATTTAATCGTCCAGAAGGCATTGCGGTAGATGGTTCCGGCAATGTGTATGTGGTAGATCCCAATAACTATCGCGTGCAAAAATTTGACAACAACGGCAATTACCTGATGCAATGGGGAAATCAAGGCAGTGGCAATGGTCAGTTCAATACACCGGATGATATAGTGGTGGATGCGGCGGGAAATATTTTTGTAACAGAGCTTGGTACGAATAACCGTGTGCAGAAATTCAACAGTACCGGTGGCTACCTCACCCAATGGGGAAGCTTTGGTACGGGCAATGGTCAGTTTTTCTTTCCGACGGGTATTACAGTAGACGGTTTCGGAAATGTATATGTACTGGAAGAAGCCGGCAATTACCGTATGCAGGTCTTCAGCAATACAGGCACCTGGCTGATGACGTATGGAAGTCCCGGCAGTGGCAATGGCCAGTTCAATGTCCCTCAAGGCATAGCGGTGGATGCTTCCTGTCATGTGTACATCGCCGACAGTGGTAATAACAGGATCCAGGTCTTAGCTCCTTCCTCTGCTACGACGATCGCTTCCGTTGTACCGGCTTCAGGTATCGTTGGTTCGAGTGTGGTCATTACCGGTACCAATTTTACCGGAGCCACTTCGGTAAGTTTTAATGGAACGGCAACGACTCTTTTTACCATCAACAGTCCTACGCAGATCACCGCAGTGGTTCCGCTGGGAGCCACTACAGGACCGGTGGTGGTCAATGGGGCAGTCACCAATTGCCCGAGTACAGGTAACTTTACTGTAGTCGCAAGCCTCACCTGTACAGCGCCCTGTTATCAATACACGTCGCAGTGGGGAAGTTCAGGTAGTGGCAATAGCCAATTCAGCGACATCACAGGCGTTGCGGTAGATGGATCAGGTAATGTATACATCACGGATTCCGGCAATGCGCGTGTACAAAAATTTAACAACAGTGGCACCTACCTTATACAATGGGGAAGCTCCGGCACGGGTAACGGTCAGTTTGGCTATACTTCCGGTATTGCCGTAGACGGTTCGGGCAATGTATATGTCAGTGATTACTGGGATAATCGCATCCAGAAATTTGATGCCAATGGCAATTACATCACTCAATTCGGAACGCTGGGTAGTGGCAACGGGCAACTCAACAGTCCTGGCGCCATCGCTGTGGATGGCCTGGGTACGGTGTATGTCATCGATGGTGGCAATACACGCATTGAGACCTTCACGACGACAGACGGCATCAACTACAACTATGGCACGCAGTGGGGAAGCTCTGGCAGTGGCAACGGACAGTTTATCCAGCCGGCAGGTATAGCGGTGGATGCTTCGGGTAATGTGTATGTAAGCGATCATGGAAATTTCCGCATTGAAAAGTTCAGCCCTACAGGTACGTACCTCATCCAATGGGGGACCATGGGTTTTGGTACAGGGCATGGTACGTTCGAGGAAATAAGCGGGCTGGCGGTGGACGCTTCGGGCAATGTATACGCCATAGACAGGATGTCTGGATTCATTCAGAAGTTTACAGGCAATGGAGTGTTTCTTACACAATGGGGCAGTCCGGGTACGGGTAATGGACAATTTATAGATGGCAATGCATTGGCCGTGGATGCCTCTTGCCATGTGTTTGCCACCGATCACTTGTTTGATCGTGTACAGGTATTTACTCCTGTTACGACGAGCATTACTTCGTTCAGTCCTTCTTCCGGATCACCAGGTACGAGTGTGATCATCACGGGTACCGATTTCACGGGTACGACTTCCGTTAGCTTTAATGGAACAGCGGCAAGCTTTACCGTGAATAGCAACACACAAATCACGGCTACCGTGCCTTGCGGAGCAACGAGTGGTTTTATCAGCATAGGTTGTGTTAGCAGCAGTACCCGCTTCCTGGTAGGCTGCGATGGACATACGTACAATTACGTGACCACATGGGGCGGGGGACATGGATCAGGCAACGGGCAATTTGGCGGAGCTTCCTATGGAATAGCCATGGATGGATTGGGTTATGCCTATGTCACCGATTCCTATAACAACCGTGTAGAGAGAATGAGTACCGGCGGAGTCTACAATTCGCAATTTAACAGCGGCTTGGTGTATCCCATAGGTGTAGCGGTAGATGGATCGGGTAATATATTTATAACCGATGCCTCCAGTATGCTCGTGAGTAAATACAACAGCAGTGGCGTGCTGCAGACGCAATGGGGAGGCTATGGAACAGCGAATGGAAAGTTCAATTATCCCTGGGGAGTTGCTGTCGATGCAGCAGGCAATGTGTATGTCACCGATGTATCTAATTACCGGGTGCAGAAGTTTGACAACAACGGTACCTATCTTCAGCAATGGGGTACGTACGGCACGGGCAGTAGTAATTTCAAACAACCTATGGGTATCGCTGTGGATTGTGCGGGCAATGTTTTTGTCTCTGACATTGTCAACATGAACGTGCAGAAGTTCAACAGCGTCGGCACTTACCTGACGCAATGGGGTGTTTCAGGTACGGGTACCGGACAGTTTTACTATCCTAAATCTTTGGCCGTAGATAAATCAGGAGATGTCTATGTAGGCGATGGAGACGGAGGTACTTTTGCCCGTGTACAGAAGTTTGACAATAACGGTACGTACATCACACAATTTGGAAGTTTCGGTGGTGGCAGCGGACAGTTTGGCGTTGCCAACGCACTGGCTGTAGATAATAATTGCAATGTATACGTGGATGATAACAATGGTACAGTAAAAGTATTCAGCGTAGTCATCGGCAGCCGCTTGGCCGTATCAGATGATACTCCTTCTATAGATACCATCCCTACGGTCCAGTCTAAAATACATGTTTATCCCAACCCTAGTCGTGGAGATTTCAATGTATTGGTGCAGGGAGAAGAAGAAGGTTATGAAGTGGTACTTTACAATTCCCTTGGTGAAGAAGCATGGAGAGATCGTACGGACAATCCGACTTATACCTTCTCTAACCATTCACTTCCACCCGGTGTGTACATTCTGTATGTCATCTTAAAAGATGGCAGAACCGATAAGGTACCATTGGTTGTATCCAAGTAACATTGCTTTGTGTTTTTATATCCCTTGATTTGTATCAACAGATCAAGGGATTTTTTTACTGTAATCCCATAGAAGAGCAATCCCCTCCACATCTTCTTGCTTACGACCTGACCCAATACGATAATGTCATCGTTATCATCCATCCTTCCAGTATGCAAGAGTCTCACGCCGCACTGGTGAAGCACGACAAGAGCAAAGACCGCTACTACATCGTAGGCAAGCTGGTGCGCCTTAGAATGGACCGTATGAACTACGATGCCTATCCCGTCAGCAATGCCATCGCGCTTGTTCCTTCCGATGATGTCATCGCCTACAACAAAACCACTAAAACAGAAAAGAAAAGAGACTTCATCGTCAACATCTTCTTCGGTGAGATATTATTTATTACAGTGGATTTTGATTCGCTGGATTGGAAAAAAATAACAAATGGCTTGCCTACCAATCCTATATGTAATGTAATTCAGTTTTCTATCCCCAGTTTACAAGCTTTATTTTTTTTGTGAGTACTATAAATATACTGATATATGAGTACGATAATTATTCAAACGGTTTACACCTTTGTATCGTCTAGAAGATATTTTCAACTGGCCGTCTAATTTTCATTTCTCCTGTTTTATCTATTTATGAAACTGATTTATTTATTTCGAAGTCTGCTACTCTTTCTTTTGTTGTGTTTTACTGGAACTTTTGTTCAGGCACAATTTCCATATGCATGGAATAAAAAAGCCATATCATTTGCCACAGGTTCGGGGTTTATAGCCGGAACTTCTGATGCCGGTTATTACCTTGATAAAAGTTGTTCCGGAAAATTATTTTATAAACTCAATCCAACAACAGATGCCTGGACGGCAGGCCCTAACATGCCTGTGACTTGCCCTGTATTTGCAATGGGAATAGGAACCAAATTGTATGTAGGGTTCAATAATGGAACTTACTATTATTATGATTCGGCGGATAATTTATGGCATCAATTGACTAACTATTCCACGAGCATCAGTCCATGTGGCCTGGCAGCCGGCAGCTATGTGAATCCCGCCATTTCTATTAACGGACAAGGCTATGTGATCGGTCCCAGTGACTGTTCGCTTAGTGTATTCAATGTATTGAAATACGATCCCGCCTATGATACCTGGACAATTGCAACGACTGTTCCTATAGCCAATATGGATGAAAGTTATGGCGCATTGCTATTCAGCCTCAATGGGAAACTATATACAGGCTTTGAGGATACTAATGGAAATTCGGACGTATGGCAATGGGATCCCTCTTTAACTTTAAATAGCTGGCATGAAACTGCGCCATTTCCTATCAGTTTGAGTGTAGGAAGTATAGGTTATGAAAGATGTGACGGCAATGCCTATGTTTTTGGAGGAGGGAGTGATTTCAGTTCAAATTCTCCTAGTGCTATTTCAAAGTATAATCCTACTACTGATGTCTGGTCTCCTCATGGTTCTATGCTTAACAATGCTAATGGCGAACCTTTATCCTTTGATGAATATGCCTCAAGCTTTATTTTAAACAGCAAAGTCTATATCATGCCGATGACTGCAAATTTTGTGTTGGAATCTCTACCCTTCGTCAATTTAGGAATCACCGGCATCTCACCTACTACGATCTGTACAAAGTCAACATTCAATGTACCGTTTACTACCGATTGTAAATACAATGCCGGAAATGTCTTTACTGCTCAACTTTCCGATGCAACAGGAAGTTTTAGCAATCCGGTAAACATCGGTACCCTCAACTCCATTACTCAAGGAACGATCAATGCGACTTTACCTTCTGTAGTAGCAGGTACAGGATATCGCATCCGTGTTATATCTTCAGACCCTTATAGAATAAGTCCTGACAATGGTATCGACCTTACCATACAAAAAACAGTCACAAACGTTTCTTTCTCGGCATCGCCTTCACTTGTCTATGCTAATGATCCGGCATTCACTTTAACCAATGCAACTCCTGCAGGCGGTACCTTCAGCGGACAAGGCGTATCGGGCGGTACAACGTTTACGCCTTCCACCGCAGGCGTTGGAACATTTCCCATTACCTACACCTATAATAGTAGTTGCAGCAATACAGCGCTGTCTACGATTACGGTAACATGCAACGATGCCGTAGGTGGAAGCTGGAAACAAAAGGCAAACTTCCTCGGTGCACCCAGAGACTACGCGACATCGTTCAGCATAAACAATATAGGATATGTTTTCGGAGGACAATTGTTCGATGAACTTCCAACAAAAGAAAAAGATCTTTGGCAATACGATCCAACTACAAATGCATGGACGCAAAAAGCAAGTTTACCGGCTGCGGCTGGCGCAAGATCGAAAGCCTTCTCCTTTGTCATTGGCACGAATGCCTATGTAGGCGGTGGACAATCATCCAATAACAGTACGTACTTCAAAGACTTTTGGCAATACAATCCGAGTACGAATGCCTGGGTTCAGAAAGCGGATTTTCTTGGAGGAGATATCGCGGCCTCTTCGGCTTTCAGCATTGGAAACAATGGATACGTGACAAGTGGAATATTAGAAAACGGTACGCTTACCAGTAAAATTTGGAAATGGAATGGAACAGCCTGGAGCTTAATAACCGTAACGGGTTCCAAGCCTTCGGCCCGTTATAATGCAATAGGTTTTAGCCTGGGAACCAAAGGCTATCTCTGTGCCGGAAACAACATTGCCAATGAGCTCAACGACCTCTGGGAATTTAATCCAGCAACATCCGCCTGGACACAAAAAAGTAATATACCAGGTCTTACCAGAGAAAGCGCTGTTGCTTCTACGACATCCACCAATGCGTATGTGGGTCTGGGTGCTCACTTTGACGGAACAAATAGTAATTCGTTAAATGATTTCTATGCTTACGATCCAACTACCGACGCCTGGACTCCCATGGCCGCTATTACCAGTGCTCCTGGAGGAGCGTCAACGGCTTTCATTGCCGGAAATAAATTGTACGTGACCACGGGCTATACCTCTTCTCCAAATAGTTTATGGGAATTGACTTTTTGCGATCCTGCACTATCCATCGACTATACCAGCAGCAATATCTATTGCACAGGAAGTAGTTTTATTTTATCGGCCTCTGCTTTGGGAACATTTAAAACCGGAAATGTATTTACGGCGCAGCTTTCTGATGCCTCAGGTAGCTTTGCAAGCCCCGTGAACATTGGCACATACGCCAGTGCTGGTCTTAGTTCTTTTTCTGTAACAATACCTCCGTCTACCATTCCGGGAAGTAACTATAGAATAAGGATGCTGGCTTCCAATCCTGCCATCACCAGTGTGACGACAAGCCAGGCCATTACTATTAGCAACTGTACTATACAAACGGGCGCATTGCCCAATGCACCGATTTGTGCAGGAGTTGTAAGAATGCCGATTTCATTTACAGCCAATGGTTTTCCTCCTTCATCAGAGTTCATCATTGAATTGTCAAATGCGACAGGAAGCTTTGCTCCATCAGGTACTTTTCTAGGATCAATCATTGGAACAGGCAGCCTATCAGCCTTAGCGGACATTCCTGTCAACACGACTCCAGGTACGGGTTATAGAATCCGAGCAAGGCAAAACCAGGGAACCATCGTAGGGACAGACAATGGAACAGACCTCGTCATCGATAACAGATGCATCTCTTTAACGTTTGATGGTGTGGATGATCGTGTAACGATCCCTGATCACGTGGCTTACCAATGGGGCACAGGAGATTTCTCTGTGGAAGCATGGGTGAAATTATCGGCTGCGACTCCATCAACGGCTACCGTAGCTGTCGTATCAAAAAGAACAACTTCCTATCAAGGGTTTCTGTTTGGTGTGGTCAACGGAACTCAGCTTATATTCCAAAGCTCTAATCCAAGTCCTATATACAGCAATACCATCTCGGCTTCTATTTACGATAATGCGTGTCATTACGTCGCGGTGTCAAGAACAGCAGGTGTTGTATCTTTTTATGTAGATGGCACTTCTTTGGGAAGTTTTAATGAAAATGGTTCTGTCAGTTCTACCGCAGACATGTACTTTGGATCAGATGTCAACGGTGGACTTCCACTCAACGGTCAGATCAATGATGTAAGAATTTATAACATAGGAAGAACAGCCTCACAGATTACTGGTGGCAGAGGTTCTCTGGCCGGTACTCCTGTACTGGGATTCTACAACTTTAAAGAAGTGGCCTTACAAACTGTCATCGATGGTGGTTCATTAGGGAACAACGGATACCTTGGTTCTACAATCAACGTAGATGTCAATGACCCATCCAGAACAGGTGTTCCATGCTACCAGTGGGATAGATTAGGCGCGACAACAAATGACGAAGAGAATACTTCCACTCAAAAAGTAAATGTCAATATACATCCTAATCCATTTGACGGAACCATCACCATTGAGTCGCATGGCTTTTCAGGCAGTACGCTTGATATTCAAATAACAGATTTAAGAGGAGAAGTAATAGGTGAATATACGGTGGAGAACAAAGAGCTCATTCAATTAGCACCCTCTGTAGCTCAAGGCATGTATATTTTATTGGTGAAAGATCATGCCAATCAATCTGCTTATTTTAAATTGATAAAAAACTAGATAATCATTAATAAAAGGAGCAAGCATTATTTATCCAACATGATAAGAAAAATTAATTTTCACTAAGCAAATATGTAAATGATGACATTGCTATTTGCTCCGTCATCCCTGCTGGTGCGAATATCTTGATCGCGCCAGCAGGTGCACCGATATGTAATTATATTCTTGGATAAGCAAATATAATTGCAGACTTTGGAACATAAGTTTTTTGAATCTGTTTTTTATTACTCCTAATTTTTATACATGATGTGCAATAATATATTGCATTTTAAACGTGTCAACCTAACCCCAATTTATATGAGAAAAAAAAGCACTTTTTTTTTAAGACGATACCTGAATGGATTCGTTTTATTCTTCATTCCCTTTTTAAGTGTTGCACAATATTATCCGCCAAGTGATCCTACTTATTTGCTCTCTACTACTTATTCCGATGAATTTAATGGAACAAAAAAAAGCATGTGGAGTTCCTTGGGCTCTGGAGATCATTTTGCAGACGGTACATTTGAATCGGGTGAAATTCATTTTAATTCTGAAACGGTAAGCGGGCAAACGCGAAATTATTTACAGTTAACCGCTACAAGAAAAACAGATAGCAGTGGAAATTATTACTATGCAACAGGAGGGATTCAAGTACCCTATTATTCTTCGCCTTATTATTATGGATATTATGAAATAGAGGCGAGGGCATCTATTTCAGGAAGCAAATCAACAACACAATTATTTCCAGCATTTTGGACGTGGAATGCTAATGGTTCACCCAGTTGGTATGAGGAAATGGATATTTTTGAAGAAGGTCCTCCATATCTGAAAAATAATAACTTAGATGTTCATTATTGGTACAGAAGACCTGATTATGGTTTCGAACTTTTTCCTCAGGAAGGCCTTAAATCTGGTATCGATATGACCAGCTGGCACACGTATGGGTTAGAATGGGATGTCGATAAATTGATATATTATGTTGACGGTGTTCCTTTTTATACTGTATTGCCGAACCCCTCCATCGATGTATTGATTCCTTCTCATAGCAATAAGTATTTACTGATTGATCTGCAAGTGACTAATTATCCCAATCCTCTTGATTTTACTTCGGCAGCTTTGGGATCAATGGATGTGAATTATTTCAGGTACTATACGATGAAGAAATCAAACAGCTCCTGTGGGTCATTAGATCTTTATACCATTTCATCTAATACAGATCTAACCAATTACCTCAATCCAAGTAACAATCTTGAGAACCTCAAAAAGACAATTACGATTGGATCTGGAACGGCTATCTCTGTACCAAGCGGTACAACTGTCACAATGCGGGCAACGGATGAGTTTGACATCAACGGAGATTTTACCGTGCCGCTCGGAAGTGAACTCGATTTAATACCTAGCGTGTGTTATTGAGTCGTTGCTGATTTACTCTAATCTTATTATTCAACATTAAAAAAAAGTATTATGAAACACTATATATTATCCTTTTCCTATACACTGATTGCAACGTTATTCACTTTGAATACTCTTCTTGCACAAGTAAAAGTAACCTCTGGCGGTAACGTAGCAATAGGCAGCACCAGCGGTCCTATCTCAGGTTCCAGACTGCATGTGATAGGCGGCTATACCACTTTCACGGCTACGTATTCAATACCTACTTCATCCGCTTTTATTCGGGGGCTTGATACATACTCTACTGCTACCACACCAGATTATAGCTGGTGGGGCAATGATCAAACAGGATTTTATCATCCGGCAGCAAATGTAATTGGCGTAACGGTAGGAGGAGTAATGAGCATGAAGTTTGCAAGCAGCGGACAAGTATCCATCGGAGGAAATCCATACTCTTCTTATTCATTTACAGTGAACGGTAGCGCATATTGTAGTTCTGTCTGGACCGCTTCAGATAAACGTTACAAGACAAATGTTCAACCTATTCAGGGAGCGTTAAACAAAGTCCTTAGTATAAACGGCAAGACTTATCAATACGACACCCAAAAATATCAAAGCAGAAACTTCAATAAAGGAACGAATCTAGGCTTCATTGCTCAGGAAGTATTGCAGGTAGTTCCCGAAGCTGTGCAAAGCGACAGCAATGGCTTTTACAGTATGAATTACGATGCCATTATTCCTTTATTAGTAGAAGCGGTAAAAGAACAACAACAAATTATAGATAAACAAAATACGAGAATCAGCACATTGGAATCTCAAAATGAAACCACTTCAACTCTTTATACGGATAATTTTTCAAGTGCTGTTTTGGTTGCTAAACTCTATCAAAACAATCCTAATCCATTTTCTCAAGATACAGAAGTAAAAAGTACTATTCCTTCTGGAGTTACGAATGCGGATCTTTTTATTTATGATATGCAGGGTAGTCAGGTTAAGAAAATAAACATTGTCGGTAGGAATGAAGTGATTACAATCATCAGAGGTACAGATTTAAAAGCCGGTATGTATTTTTATACATTAATTATTGATGGCAAAGAGGTAGATACTAAACGTATGATCCTCACTAATTAATCTGTTAACTAGAAACAAAAAAGCTCAACTACGAAAGTGGGTTGAGCTTTTTTGTTGTCTTTCCGGCACCGACGTCTGTCGGTATAATCGCTGGCCCCTTGCTGGCGCCGCCGTCCGTCGATGCCCACGCTGGAGGCCAGTTTAAACTGTTGCCTAAACTGTTGCGTCTGATGTAATCAAAAGCAGCAAACAAAAATACTGATCTCTAAGCATGGATTGAAAATAAAAAGCCAAGGATTACCCTTGGCTTTTTATTTTCAGTTACGGTATCTTAAAAAAGATTAATTGGAGTATTCAACTACATAATGGTTGGTACTATAACCTGGTACGGAAACAATAATGCTACTGCCGTGGGTCACGGTGGTTCCAGCAGAATTGTCACCACCATCACCTGGATCTATCGTGATGGGCCCATTTCCATTATTCAAGAGATGACCAGGACCTACCGGATGGTGAACAACAGGTGCTGGAATAACAGTGACAATAGGTCTAAAGGTATAACTAAAAGGAGTACCTGTTACTAAATTAGTAGGATTGGGATCTCCCGGCTCTTTACCACCACTGGCTATGGTAATGGTTCCATGTAACGTTTGCTTACCTGTATCCAATAATGGATCAGTTGCCAATACGGTAACCGTAGTCGGTGAATTTCTAGATACTTTTTGCGGTTGCAACGTTACTGTAAAAGAAGGATAATAAGGAACAGGAGCATCTGCACTGAATTTTAGTTCACCACTAATATATAATCCATTTTGATTCAATATAATGTTATGGTATACATTGGATAGGTAAAATTGTTGTGAACGGAAACGATCAATTATAAAAGAAGAACCTAGCTTAAATTTATTGATGTCGGCATTCAGTGTCGGAATGTATTTTTTTAATAAATCCGTTATGCCATCTTTTACCTTGCCAATCACTAGTGGAGAGAGAACATTCGCAGTCGTTGCAATGACAGCAGGATAGGAAAAGGTTAATTGTCCATTGGATATAACAGGCATCAATTGAATAATAGCCTGTACCGTAGGATCAGGCAAGCCATCAATTTCTACATCAAAGTTTGGAATGAGGAGAAGTGATTGTGTTTTGGAGGTGTAAGTTCCAGTAGTAATGACAAGTTGGTTGATATCCAAAGTTCGGTCACCTGATTGCAGGGTATATTTTTGCATATCGCTGTTGTAAGTACCTAATGTATTTAACACGTGACTTTGTAGCTCTGGGAAAATAGAAGGGGGAATTCCAATTACAAAACTTTCTGTAGGAGGAAGAAAATTTACCGCGTTAGCAACATGAGAATTTCTATCAGGGGAATGATGTGTAACAGGATCTACTCTGTTTAATTTTAGATTGACATAGAATCCAAATGCAAGCTGAAAATCTCCTGTGGCAGATAATTTTTTTATTTTAAAATCATCCAATGTTGATGTTAAGACAGTCGATAAAGATTTCATCGCATTTTGTGTATAAGCGTTGAAACTGTTTATGATGAGATTTTTTATGGCGAGAACAGGAGGATTACTGCGTATGTTTTTAATGTCAAGGAGTGTCAGTGTAAGGTTATTATTGTTTGGGTCTTGTTTTAACCCTAAGCACAGTATGATAAGAAGTGTTTGATCTAGAACAGGAACACTCACTTCTAAATCTACCGCAGGGCGTGTGTGATCGTCTATGATCGTCACGGTTTGTGGCCTACCAATGTTAACGTGAGAGACCGCATTATTCAGAGGGATCTGAATGCTTGAGGGGATGGTACGCTGATCGTACAGTTGTTGAACCAATGTTTGTGCTCCAATGCTACTCAGCAAAAATTCTACATCAAAGCCGGATTTGATTGAGGTGCTTCCCATAAAGATTACATTTAAAAGGTGAATGGATGAGTTAGATAAAAATTAAAATTAGAATTTGTGTACGATTGTATTTTTATTTAAAAGTATAATACATGATAATCACTAAAACGGTTTCATTAATTTCAATTAAATAAAATAGCATCGTAAAGCAAAGCAAAAGGTGTGATCAAATTTTTATCGTGCAAGAATTTTATAGAAGTGTAAACATCAAAAAAGAACAGGTAGAGCATACTGCTCGTGCTCTAAAGTTCATAGAGCGTAAGAGATAAGATCTCAAAGGAAGAAACAATATTATCCATTATTCAAATCACAGATACACGATTGGTAGTGAGTTATGCTTTTGATGATGTACCATTGACAGTTTACCTAAAAGTGGTGAAGTAATTATACTCGTTGGCGCGAGCATCTGACTTTACTTTTTCTTCCCCATTTCTTCTGCCAGTCCAATAAGAAGTCCTTCGGTTCCACGAATGTAACACAGTCGATACGAGTTTTCATAGTAGGGCGTCCGGGCTATGCTTAAAAGCAAACTGTCTTTATAGCGTGAAACATAACATGGATCAGGACACGCAAAAAATCACGTTAATGGACGTGAATAAAAAAGGTCTGTCAATGATTGACAGACCTTTTTTTGAGAGGATTATTGAAGTGATTGATTACTTAAGAATGACAACTTTCTTTTTAATCAAATCATCACTTGTTTTAATTAATAAGTAATAAGTGCCACTTTGTAAGTTGCTAGAATCAATTGCTGTTAAATCTCCTTGGGCGGCTGTTGTGTTAACCATTTCACCTTCGGAATTCCAGAGTTCCAGCGTTGCAGATTTATATTTACCTGCAAGGGTAACATTGATCAGGTTTTGCGCTGGATTAGGATATACCATGGCGCTCACTGCGGAAGAACTTTTGTCATAAATGACAGAAGCATTACTTACTCTAAAGCCAGGTCCAGGATTATTGCTAGCTAAAGGTGCACCGTATACTTTACGAGTTTTGCATCCGCTTTTAACAATATCAAGTACGAGTGTATAATGTGTACTGTCATGGATATCACCGATACTGTTGGCATAATCAAGAGCCGCTTTGTATCCATTGGCTCCACCGAATGCACTGATGCTATCAGAGATAGCACCATGGTCGATCAATGTCCAGGTATAGGCGCACGTTGTACAGATGTTGGTGTTTTGATTACTTGTACCGTTGGATACATAATAGTAATCACCTGCTGCATAGTATTTGATTTGTAGCGCTTCACCGGCAATAGTTACATGTAAGCTATCATACGTTGAGTAGCCGCAAGTATTATAGCCTCTCACTTTTACATAATAACTTCCGTCCACACCATTTGTCTTTACCGTAATTTTAGAACTGTCTGGATTGGTTCCGATGTTGTAATTGAGAACACTCCAACCAGTTGGAATTTTCCAGTCATAATATTGACCACTTATGGGAGTTTGTACCGTGAATGTTACGGTATCAGCTGTACCGGAATTCAAACAAGTTGTTTTGGCTCGGAGTATGGTTCCTGGTTTGGCAGGAAGGTAATTAATGGTGATGCTTTTGGTATCACTGTTACAACCATTGGTTCCAATAGCAGTCACTGTGACAAAACCATTCGTGGTTCCATCAGGTGTTAACGTGATAGATGTTGACGTAGAAGAACCGGTCCATCCACTTGGTTTGGTCCATGCATAGCTGGTTGCCGCTGGGCTTACAGCAGAAATGCTATATACTTGGGTGCCCGTGCTACCAGGAGTGAGACACGTATCGCCAGTCACTGCACCTGGATTACCTGGTTTGATGTTCACGGCAAGGTAAACGGTATCTGCATCACAATCGCTGGTTGAAGCCACAACGTTGCCAGATACAGCATTTGAAGCTACGGTAACTTGTATGATGGCAGCATGCTCATTGGAAGATCCGCCTACGATAGAAAATCCGCTTGGTAATTTCCAATCCAAAGAAGTGCCGGGATTAGGAGAGACACTGTAAGTATAGGTGCCAGGCGCAACACAGTTTGGACCGGATACACTGACAGAATTATCCAGACTGCGCACAATGTGAAGTGTATCCACTCGTTTGCCATTATCTCCACAGTAGTTGCTACCTGCAGGATCAGGAGTAGAGATCAAATAAATGTCTCCGGCATACGTACCGATGTTGACCGTGATACCGCTTTGACTGCTAGGGCTGCTGCCAGAGGCATAGGTAAAGTTGCTGTTGCCCAATACCCATTGGTATACGATGCCTGTTCTTGTAGTATTACTGATGACTACTTGAGTAGTGGTGACAGGAATACATCCGGAAGGACTAAGAGAAGCGGTTACTGGAGGAAGTTTTTTACCCAATGTCTTCACTTTTTTGGTATCGGATGTATTGCATTTTCCTACGCCTACTAAAATTTGTTCGCCTCCTGAAGGATCAACTATAAAACGAAAAGTGATTGCACTGCTATCACCTGAAACATAAGATGAAGTACCACCGTCAATAATTGGAACAGTGGTTAAATCTGTGTAATCCCAGTAGTAAGAATCTATTCCAATACCATCAGCTATGTTCCCACTTACCAGGTCTTTTATGGAATAAGCGTTAGAGTCTCCTTGAGCCACGCATATGTTTCCTACAATTTGATTATCGAATGTGAATTTTTGGTATACATCTACATAGGCAACCCCTGATTTGGGTATCTGTATGGTCACCTGTTTCGCTACACCATCGCAGTCACCGGCATCAACCAGCGTATCTTTTAAGCCCTTGTACAATACCTTTAATCGGCCTTTGTTGTAACGACCTTTTGAATCAATAAAAGGGCGAACGGTAGCCTGGTTGGTACTGGTGGAGGTCAGACTGATGCCGCCAATGACAGACCAGGTGTAAGTAAGGCTGGACAAACCGGTACCGGTGATTTGGAAGGTTTGATCTACTCCGGTACCCGAAGCATAGGACAAACAAGCGTCACCGGTTAAGGCAGCTATTGATGGCGTACCATAGCTTCCCGGTTCAATTACGGTAACAACAGAGACCTGGGCTTGTGCCAGGCCACAGAGTAAAATTCCTGCTACGAGGAACATCCTTCTTAAAGAATAAAATAATTGTGTTTTCATGTTGATTTTGTTTTGATTAAAAATCTTAGTTAAAAGTGTTGAAGGAAACATGTAGGTCTCCATTAAAAAGTCATCACCGGTTTCTTCATAAGCATATTATTTAATGTAAATAATTGAATAACGATTCAAATTATCAAATAATATTAATGATCCAATGATTATTGTTAATTATAATTTACGATTAGTGACATGTAAAAATAAAATGCAGCAGAATAAGGAAGAAATGCCTTATTCTGCTGCATTTTAAACAAGCGATAAAATGGAATAGATTTAATGTGTTACCACAACCTTTGATTGAAAGCGGTTGTCGTCTGTCTGCACATTAAGCAGGTAGATGCCGTTTGGAATAGTTACAGTAGAGAGTTGCGTAAAGGAAGTAAGATCATAAGATTCATGGATGAGTTTGCCATTAAGGTCACTTAGCTGGAGAGAGGCTTGCTGGAAAGAAGTGTTAATTTTAATTTGCAGCATAGCTGAACAAGGTACAGGATAAATACTCACCGTTTGGCTTGAAGCAAGGCTGTTCTCGGTGGCATTGGCAATGGTTCCGTTGCCTTGCAGTGTAAAGGAATAAGTTGGTGCGGCAGGATCATTGCTCAGGACTTGCAGTGTGATGCTTTTTCCACCGGCGGAAGTGGGATGAAAGTGTATGGGCAGACGCAGTATTTGTGCAGGATCCAGCGTATCGGTGGCTTGTAATGAGGAAAGATCGATGGTAAAATCACCGGTATCACCGGTGACGTTTATTTTATCGGCATCTGGAGTAAACAGCAATTCATAATCTCCTTCATTGCTTACGGCAAGTTGCGAGTCTAGCTGATTACCGACGATCAGGTTGCCAAAATCAAAACTGTAATTGGCAACGGGCGTATTGCCAACGGCCAGTTGAAGTTTGGGAACTAGGGTGTAAATGTCAATGTCATTTAATCCTGAGAAAGGAGCCGTG
>JAQBNU010000014.1 GCA_028288365.1 Chitinophagaceae bacterium
TAATGGGCGGTGAAGACTGGGACATGTGGATAGATGCATTGAAAAGCGCAAATCTATTGGCTCCAAACGCGACCACTGTGGCTTACTCTTACATCGGTCCGGCATTGACAGAAGCGGTATACCGCAAAGGTACCATCGGTCGCGCGAAAGATCATTTGGAATCTACCGCAGCTACCATCACCAATAAATTGAAGGACATCGGCGGCAAAGCCTATGTATCTGTCAACAAAGCATTGGTTACTCAAGCCAGTTCAGCGATACCGGTTATTCCTCTATACATTTCTTTGTTGTACAAAGTGATGAAAGCAGAAGGCATACACGAAGGTTGCATCGAACAAATTCAACGTTTGTTCCAGGCGCGTTTGTATACAGGCAATGCCGTGCCTACAGACGAACAAGGAAGAATTCGCATCGACGATTGGGAAATGCGTGCAGATGTACAAAGCAAAGTGGCTGAACTTTGGAAAGAAGCAGACACAGATACCCTTCCAAAGATCGGTGACTTGGCAGGTTATAAAAACGATTTCCTAAACCTCTTTGGTTTCAGCGTAGCTAACGTAGATTACTTAGCAGACGTCAACGAAGAAGTCAACATAGAAGGATTAGTCTAATAAACCCCTGATGAATGGATGTCTCCATGGGTTTCAAAAGAAACTGATGGAGACATTTATTTTAATAGTCGGCAATAAAAACAGAGTCTCTATGAACAACGTGATTCCCAAATTAAAATTTAAAGCTCAAGGCATCGTGCTTCACGCACCTGCAGCACTTGAAAAAGAATTTTTAAAATCAGGTTTAACGAATGCGCTGTTGCCAAAAACAAAAAGCGAAAACACACTGGTCTTTGTCAACAATGAAAAAGAGTTCATCGCTTTTCTAAGTAAACAATTAAAAAACATCGAACCTGATAGCGTCTTGTGGTTTGCTTATCCCAAAGGAACATCGGGCATCAAGACCGATATCAACAGAGATACCATCAGAGAAAAAGCAGAAGCCTTCGGGATCACCACGGTGACGGCCATTTCCATTGACGAGACATGGAGTGCCCTTCGGTTTAGGCCCATTGATAAAGTAGGCAAAAAATAAATTGATCAGATAAAATCTGTCATGGAACAAATAGAACCAGGTAAGTGTGTATACATCTTAAAGACAGGAAAGAACCTGCATAAGATCGGGCAGACTCAGGATTTACAAAAAAGACTGGCTGCTTATCATACGCATCTTCCTGTGGTCTTTCGTATCGTGCGCCAATACCCGGCAGAGAACATCACCGAGTTGGAAGAAAGCCTGCACATTGTTTTTCAACACAAGCGTGTAAAAGGAGAATGGTTTGAGTTGACACCGGATGAACTCATCATCTGTGATAACATTGCACGCAACTACGCACTCGGCAAATTACAAAAGCAAAGCAAAAAATATCCCGACATCGAGTACAGCAAAAATGTTTTGCTGCAAGTAATGGAAGCCAATGAAAAATATTTGCAAGACTACTCCAAGATTGCGGAAGACATCCGTTTGGGGCTTACCACACAGGAAATATGGGAACACTACGAAGGTACCGTCAATAAAACGATCATAGAAACCGTAAGACGCTTGCTCAAATACCAGACACCCAATTCAGAATTTTTAAGCAAGTGGCTGCACGTAGCGAACGATCTGGAGATGGAACTAACGGAAAATGAAATTGTAGAAAAACATCAGGGCATGGTGAGCCGAAGCACCATACAACTCATCAAAAGAATTTTACGCAATCAGCTGTACTAAATCGTATATTGCATCATGAACCCAGATCAGCTCATCACTCGTACACTTATTCTCAATGCAAAACCTGATGAAGTATGGGATGCATTGACCAATCCAGAAAAAATAAAACAATATTTTTTCAATTACGATGTCACGTCAGACTGGACCAAGGGCAGTGCCATCATTTGGAAAGGAAAACGAAAAGGAGTAGATGTCACAGAGAAAGGTTCTATCATCTGCTTGGATAAAAACGACCAGTTTAAATATTCTTTATTCGATACCAGCAGCGGTCTAGAAGACACACCAGATAATTATTTGTACGTCACTTTTGACCTTCAAAAAAAATACGACAAAACGGAATTGGCACTCACCATAGAAAATTTCAACGAAGACTCCAGGCGATGTGCGCACATTGCCAAAGGATGGGACAATACGGTCTTGCCCGGCATCAGAAAAATGTTTAATATATAAATGTCATACGCATCTCCACAAAGCGTCTAAACAATATTCCCATGACTAAAGAAACTACCCGATTGATTGAGATGCTAAAGTTGATCAAATCACGCACCGGCAAAGACGCTGACACTTCCTGGTCAAGCTATGATGAGCCGCAGGAAATCCGCGACGAGCTGGATGGATACATTGCTCAACTGACAGAGGGTAACGAAAGTGTTGTAGATACATTGAATATTCTCTTTGCACCTACCAGTACGTTTCAAGAGCTGAGCATTGCCAACAACTGGAGCGATGAGTACCTGGCGATGGCGGAAGAGTTTGATAAAATCTACGAAAAACTCAAAAAGAAAAAACAGTAAGTCTTCATCACCATGGATCAATTTGTACACGTCCGCACGATCATCGGTATCATACTCGGCTTGAGTATCACTCACATTGTACAAGGCATTGTCAAACTCATTGCGCATCCTACAAAAAATAAAGTGTATTGGGTACACCTGTTATGGGTAGCCTTTTTGTTTTTATTGATCATACATTTCTGGTGGTGGGAATTTGGTTTACGCGAGATTCAACATTGGAATTTTCTTCTCTATCTTTTTGTCATTGCTTATGCCACGTTGTTTTATGCCAGCGCTTACCTGCTGTTTCCTAATGCGTTGGATGAATACGATGGATTCAAACATTATTACTACTCCCGAAAAAACTGGTTCTTCGGTGCACTCTCTCTGACCTACTGCTTAGACATCATCGACACCAGGCTAAAAGGCTCCGCTCACCTTGCCGCTTTGGGGAATGAATATTATGTCAACCTTTGCATACACATTCTGCTTTGCCTGTTTGCCATGAATACAAAGAATGAAAAAATACATGCCTTACTCGCCATCGCTTTCATTCTATACCAGGCATCTTTTATTTACAGAATGTATCTTTTACTGTAATTCAATCCTCCAACAGATCTACCATGTACACGATCGATACACTTCTTTCAGATCTTGACACCAACACCAATGCGCTGACTGAGCTGCTGCTGGAAGTGGATGTCGCTTTCTTTGATCGTCTGCCGTCTCCTGAAAGCTGGTCGTCTGCTCAGGTTGCCGAACATATTTATGTATTGGATCGATTCATCTATAGTATACTAAACGGTGAAATAGAAACGTCAACAAGACCCGCAGATGAAAAGGTCACACTGATACAATCGGTGATGAACAACCGTACACGCACATTGAACGCGCCTGATCCTATTGTTCCGCTGGGTAAAGTAAAGGATCAACAAATCATCATTACAAAAATCATAACTGCCAGAAAAGACATTCACCGTTTCATTCAAGTAGCAGATCTTACTCCCGTTTGTCTGGCCTTTACGCACAAGGGTTTCGGACCCATGACACGTTTAGAATGGATTCTTTTTCTTATCGCACATACACAAAGACATTTTCATCAATTAAAAAATATTTCAGAGGCTCTTCAACCTCTGCGCTAAATCGTACGATCCATGAGCAACATGAGCAATAATGACATTTTCAAAAAATTACGTGTAGCACTTCATTTAAGAAACGATGAAATCATCGAAATCATGAAACACGTCAACTTCACGGTTAGCAAAGGAGAACTCGGCGATATATTTCGCAATGAAGACCATCCTAATTTTAAAAAATGTGGCGATCAAATCCTTCGTAATTTTTTAAACGGATTGATCATTCATTTACGCGGACCGCAGGAGCCCAGAGAAACGCCAAAAGAATAACAAGAAATGAACAGCGAGCAAATTTTCCTTGCTTACCACTCACGAATAAATCATCTACAATACTTTCTTGTCCTTAATCAATTTGTATGCCACTTGCACCGTTCCAAAGTAAGGAACAATTTTATACGAACCAGAATCTACAATATCTGACAACGTTACGCCGTAACGAAAGTCTACGAAAAAACGGTTGAGAACATCTACACCAAAACCGGCCTGCCAGTTGAACGCATTGGGTTTAAATCGAATTGTACTCTCATCTATTTTATTTCCATTCACGGAAAAACTATTGTCCAAGTTGTGATTCATACCTGGCCCAGTATGCAAACGAATACCAATGTCATCGTGAAATAATTTGAACAATTGCAAGCCTAGCATCAGGTTCACATCTACCGTTTCATACCTCAACTGTTGTTTATCATCTACACCCGAAGCAACATTGTGAACCAGAAAGTCCACACCCTTCCTTGCATAGAACACTTCAGGTTGCAAGTATAACTTCAATATTTTTACTCTTGCAAATCCACCAAAAGAATAAGAAGGAATAGGATTGGTAGAAATATCATTGTTGTTGACTTGTGCCCATAACACATTGGCGCTGATGGCAGGTCCAAAGGTGATCACCTGCGACAAACAAACAAATGGAGAAGCCAATACCAAACAGCAAAACAGCGCAATTGTTTTTTTCATATCGTATATCTCATTTAAAGATATTTAAAGATAACAAATCAATAAACATACACCTAGTCTTCGCACAAAAGCATGCCAGGAAAATGTTACTGTTTGTTTAAACTTCATCATTTCTTAATATTGCATCCTATATTTTTATGATGAATCAGCCTGAACAAATATTTTTTTTATATCTTGGCACTGTTGGCTCACACAAAAGCACAACCTGAAAATTTATCCCTGACGGCTGTTACCATTGATCGCGTTTCAACGTCTTCTGATTAATTATTATCCTTTTACCAAACTTTTCTTACCATGAAAACCATTACACTATTATGCCTTGCTTTATGCTTCGCGGCTTCCGCATCATATAGCCAAACCTTCACATTAAAAAGCAGTGACCTCGGCGGTCAGGGAACGACAAATCAGGTGTTCAACGGTTTCGGTTGCACAGGTGGAAACATCTCTCCTCAATTGAGTTGGGAAAATGTTCCGGAAGGCACTAAAAGTTTTGCCATCAACATGTACGATCCGGATGCACCGACAGGAAGCGGCTTCTGGCACTGGGTGGTATTTGATATTCCTGCTGGCACAAAAGAATTGAAAGCAAATGCTGGTAATCCGGAGAAAAATTTATTGCCTGCAGGTGCGATTCAAAGTCTTACCGATTTTGGTAAAGCAGGTTACGGCGGACCATGTCCTCCGGAAGGCCATGGCTTTCACCAATACATCATCACCATTTATGCATTAAAAACGGACAAGTTAGGCTTGGATAAAAATACCAATCCTGCGATGGTTGGATTCTACCTGAATGGCAACACCATTCAAAAATCTTCTCTTGTTTTTTATTATAAAAGATAAGAAAACGATAGATTGTAACCGAGTGCCATCAACCGATCAAAAGATGAAAGAAATCGTAAAGAAATACACTAATGGAGAAATGACCATTGTATGGAAACCCGAGGTATGCATCCATTCACGCATTTGCTGGAATAACATCAATGGATTGCCGAGTGTATTCAAACCCATGGAAAAACCATGGATCACGATGGAAGGTGCCTCTACAGATCGCATCATCGAACAGATAAAAAAATGTCCGAGTGGTGCTTTGAGTTTTTACCTCAACAATGATCCGGAACATTCTTAGACGATTTCATTTCTTATAAATAAAAAAGCACGCTCGGTATAAGCGTGCTTTTTTATTTCGCATAGAACGATTAACTATTATTCTTTGATGACTCTGATTCCACTATATCCTTTTACCACCACCAAATACAGCCCCGAAGGATAAGAAGACAAATCAATTTCTTCCCCTGATGCCATCGCATAGTCTTCGATCACGGCTTCGCCTTGCGCATTTCTTACACTCACATTCAATGCATCGTTTTCTTTTACTACATAAGCTATTTTCATTCTTCCACTCGAAGGATTAGGAGATACAGTCAGTACCTCATTTTTTATGGGATCAGTTACTGCTGTCGTAGAACTGTATTCTATTTTATACAACGACTGGTCATCACGACTCAGGTAATATAATTTACCATCATCAGGATTCGTAAGCAGATAAGTAGGCGAGCCACCAATCGCAGTAGCAAAAGCATTTCGCTGTGATGGACTAGCCGGATCAATGCTGTTGATCCACTGACCACATAAATCGCTGAAGAAATATTGTCCGCTATAAGTAGATGGATAGTTTGTTGTAATCGGATTGAAAAACGT
This sequence comes from Chitinophagaceae bacterium, assembly GCA_028288365.1. Taxonomy (GTDB): domain Bacteria; phylum Bacteroidota; class Bacteroidia; order Cytophagales; family Cytophagaceae; genus JACMQM01. Next base: position 6,329 of record JAQBNU010000014.1, read on the forward strand.
ACCACCTATGATGGCACATCCTTTTCCATCTGTATTATCGCCATGTGCGTATGCATACAAAGGATCTGTGAAACCATCACAATTGCTTGTACAAAAACCTTCTTTCGTTGGCCAGCCAAAATTAAGTCCACCACCAGTGACTTCATTAATTTCTTCCCAGGTACTCTCACCCACATCGTTGATAAATAATTTGCCTGACAAACGGTCAAACGAAAACGAATATGGATTTCGTAACCCATACGCCCATATTCTTGATTTAGCATCGTTACCCGTAAAAGGATTATTCGGAGGAACAGATCCATCGGCATTGATGCGAAGTAATTTTCCCAAGTAGTTATCCAAGTTCTGAGCATTGCCTCCGGTAGCATTCTCACCCACTCCTACATATAATTTACCATCAGGACCGAAGTTCATGGATCCACCATTATGATTGGTATGTGCAGCACTTAAATCGTTTAACTCTAAAATAGTTTGCGCACTAGAGGATAATAAAACATCTCCGTCAAATGTATACCGCACTATTTTATTAAAAGCAGCTGTACGTTCTGTATCTGCAGGAACAGTATAATACAGGTATACATACTTGTTATTTGTAAAATCAGGATCAACGGCTATCCCTATCAATCCACGTTCGCCGTCTGACGTTACCGTAAGTGCAATCGCATTTGTAGTCAACAGACTTCCATTTTTAATGACGCGCAATTGTCCTGTTTGCTGTGTTACAAATATGCGTCCGTCGGGAGCAAAGGCAAAAGCGGTAGGAGAAGAAATTCCATTATCTACCAACACTCTGGAGAATTGACTGGGCAACGTCTGCGCTGCAAGATGAGAAGCATAGAAAGCAAAGAATAGAAGTAGTAATTTTTTCATAGAGATGGTTTTTAAAATGATGCGCTTGCAACTGAAAATCTATTTCCCAAAATGGATGATTATAGAATCACTGCTTGTTCTTTCCAGTCTATCCTGTTGCGCCTGGATATACGACCACCCTTACTGGCTATTTGTTTTCTTTTTTCTGCATCCATAGCAGCAAACCCTCGTCGAGTCATAGTTGCACTCTTCTCCATTTTTGATTCGTTGTTTTTATGAGAAGCCTGGCCGCCTTTTTTTGCTATTGCTCTTCTCTTTTCAGGATCCATTGCTGCAAACCCTTTGCCTGCATGGGATTTTATAGTTTTATTTTTACGTGAGCTGGTCATTGATTCCATTGTAAGTACCCAGCAAACTATTTCAAAGTATGTGCCACACCAAACCGATCGATTTCAGCAGGTATTAAAACAAGGCTAGTGTATTTGTCTCCACACAATCCGTCAAATGCTGCACGATTTGCTCATTGCGGCATGTAAAAATGATTTCGCCTATTCATTAAAAAGGCAAGACTAAAAATCAAGCATCTATTTCATAAGGCATAAAAAAACTCCTGCCGTAGAGACAGGAGTTTTCATTTATGTTATACCAATGAATTATTGTTTTACAATTTTCAGGAATCCTCCTTCGCTCGAACGAACGATATATACTCCATTGTTGTAGGTCGACAAATCTACCGTCACCGTTTCTGCACCAGTGTAGGTGTTTAACAAATCACCGATGCTGTTGTATAAGTTAAGTGTTTCCGTGAGTTTGACATTGCTTATTCTTACTGCACCCTGTGTAGGATTAGGACTTACCTGTTTAGTAATTGTTTCCGTTCCACTTTCTGTACCTGTCAACGTTGTACCATCGAGTGTCCACAACTCCATTCCATGTGTACCATCGTCAGCTACAAAAACCATCGTTGAATTTAAGTTATAAAAATAAGTAGGAGAACTACTCGCTGAACCAGTGTTGATATCTGCTACGATTGTTGTTCCTAAAGCGGTACCGTTGGTCTGCCATAATTCCGTTCCGTGTATACCATCGTCTGCTGAAAAATAAATTTCCGTGCCGGATGTTAAAAAAGTAGACGGAGCGCTATCTGCTGCGCCGGAATTGATATCCAATACTAACGATGCTGTAGGAGTAGCAGCCGGAGAAGTATTGTCACTTTTCCATAACTCTGCTCCATGTGTACCATCATTCGCTCTGAAGTAAAGTACATTATTGATGTTTTTAAAATTCAAACAAGAACTATTTCCTGTACCAGGATTGATATCCGCTACCAATACTGTAGATACATCCGATCCATTACTTCTCCATAACTCCACACCATGCGTACCATCGTTGGCAACAAAATAAACATATCCATTTACATTGGTCAGCTGCACAGGAGCACTGCTTCCAGTGCCAATATTGATGTCTTTAACATACGCTGTGCTACCGCTCGATACACTGGTTTTCCAAAGTTCTGCACCTATAGATGGACTATAAGCGGTGAAATAAACAGAGGATCCTGACAAAGTAAATCCTTGAGGAGAACTTCCAGGTGCACCTGGATTGACATCAAAAACATTGACTGTACCGATAGCCGTACCATCACTCTTCCATACTTCTTTTCCAATCGCCCCATCATTGGCGCTAAAATAAAAAGAGGTTCCTACTTTTACCAAGTCAAATGGATCGCTGGAAGCCGTTGTATCACCGGAGATGACAGTGGCGTTAATGTCCTTTATAAGAAATGTACCTGTGGCATCGCTTCTCCATAATTCATTTCCATACAATCCATCATTGGCCACAAACACCACATAATTTCCAATGGATCTTATATAAGAAGGATTGCTCCCAATGTTGGAGGAATCGTTGATGTCTTTTACCAACATAGTACCAGCATCTGTTCCATCGCTTTGCCAAAGCTCGGTTCCATGCACTCCGTCGTCTGCAGCAAAATACAACGTAGTAATACTTGTAGTACTATTCGTTACACTCACCAACTGATTGGGATTGCTGCTGTTGATGCCTGGATTGATATCGCTTACGATATAAGTTCCAGCTGTTGTCCCATCAGTTCGCCAAAGCTCTGATCCAAATCCACCGTCATCGGCAATGAAATAACCTATGCTGTTTATAACGACCAAAAAATTATTGGGAACGGTTCCATAGGCTCCCAAATTAGTAGGCGCACTCCCCTGTGTGCCTCCGTTAATGTCTTTGATCATGGCAGGCTGAGCAATAAGCAGCGCTTGCGTGAAAATAATCAGGATAAAACATCCTGTAAGTTGAGTAAATGTTTTCATCATATATTTTAGCTAGTTAATCTAAAATACAGTTTTTTTCGGGTTTAAACACTCAGCTGGCTAAATATCTTTGTGTAAATTAGATTTATATCTTAATTTATATCTTAGCAGACATCTGTCACTGACCAGACTCCTGTTGTATTAAAGAATATGAAAACGACTATACTCAGTCTCGCTTTTATCCTCGTTTACGGTGCTGGACTCTACCTCTGGCTCAAGAAGACAGATTTGCGCTTCAGTGAAAAAGCCACGCGTTACATAAAATACCTCCATTACTTTTTCCTTGCACTTATCTTTTTCTCCATATTTGTACATTTCCAATTTGATTTAGATCTCAGAGGCATCTGGACCACACGCATGATCATTTTTGGTTTATTGACAACAGGTATTTTCTTTTATCCCTTTGCAAAAAAGAAGAACCTGCGTACTCCTGAAAAAGCATATTTCCTAACATTCTCTTGTCTGCCTGCAGGAATTGCGGCATTACTGCTCATCCCTTTTTTAGGAACCATCATCGTACTTTCCTTGTGGGGTCAATTGACAAGCCCCATTTCAAAAATTCATTACGAAGACAATAACCTTCGCATACAATCTTCTTTTTCCAGACTCCTCGGGCCTTCACAATTAGACATCATCGAGAAGAAAGGATTGTTTGAGAAGAGCCACTACCAATCGATTACACACGATGCGCATTTTGATTCTTTAAAAGTATCCTACGACAAAGACGCCACTCGCATCATTCTGAAAAGCACCAACAAATTTGTAGATCCAGAACAAGTCATCACGATTGATACGGAACAATAAAAAAGCCCTTCACAATGAAGGGCTTTTTTTACATACTTATAATTACTTTTCCTTTTGAAAATAAACGAAAGTGTGGTGCGGCTGGTGTCCAAGAAAAGAGCGAATTAAAGAAAACATTCTTATGAATTAACTTCGGAGAGATAGCCAATACTCAAATGTTTTCTTTAATTGGTTTTCGTGGCTCCCTTTTCTTTTGTTTCTTTTCTTTTGGGTGAGCAAAAGAAAAGAAAAAGGCTCGTATGAAAAATCAAGATGCAATTACTGTAGTTCGATATTACTACTTCCTAATTTAAATATGACATTTTAGAACATCAGATAATCCGAAAGCCAAGCCAGCAAAGCCCCCAAGAGAGAGAAAGCCAAACGGCTGAAACGAATTTTGTGATCGGGACTATTTTCAAAAAAGATAGTTGTGGAGATGTAAAGAAAGTTTCCGGCAACGATGGCAAACAATGCAAGAAAAACATTACTACTGAATACCTGCAGATCAAAAACAAAATTACTGAATACCATTCCCAAAGGAGAAGCTAAACTGAACGCCAGCAACAACAATATTTTTTGTGTCTTGTTGAAAGAATATTCTCCCAATGCAAAAACAAAAGCCAGCGACTCTGGTATTTTATGAAGGATCAAGCCAAACAATAAGGAATACGTATCGCCATGTTCATGCGCATGCGAAGGATGCAACAGCAACATTCCTTCCAGCAAAGCATGAAAAGAAATAGACAAAATCATGGCCAGTGAAAAGAAACTTGTTGTTCCGTGATGGTGATGATGTCCTGTATGTGTATGCGCGTGCAAATGTCCGTGTTCAACACCCGTTGTAAAATATTCCAACATGAGTTGCAAGAAGAAACCCACCAGCACAAACAAACCGATGAAGTGTACGTCTTCCGATTGTTCATACAATTCCGGCAGTAAATGCACGACCGTAACGGCAAATAAATAAGAACCGCTGAAGGCCAATAGCAATTTGTATTTGGTCTCGTCAAGACGTACAATCTTAAAGAAGGAAAGACCAGCCAGAAAAGAGGTGGCGAAAAGAAGAATAAAATTAATGGCCATTATGATTTTGTTGCGACTACAATATAACGATCTGACATGAATGCATCATAAGAAGATAGGGTATAATCTCCAAACTCAGCATCACAGCGCAGTCCAAAGCGACTGAGGTATGAACCAAAGTCTTCGGGATAAAGTTCTTTTACGCTTTCTTTAAATAAGTATTGCTGCCCTTTATCTTCAAAAGCAATTTCTTTCGTGATGAATCCATTGCGAACGTATTTTTTCAATGTAAACGTAATGCCTTGTATTTGCTTGACCTCTGTAGCCAACAGGTTGCGTATGATTTTATGGGTATTCATAAAATCAATCACCAATGTTCCTCCCGGAGCCAGCGCCCCCACTAATGTTGCAAAGGCTTCTTCGTTTTCTGAGTCTGTATCGAAATAACCAAAACTAGTAAAGAGATTAAAAACATAATCAAAATACGTCTTAGGATAAGGATCACGCATGTCGTGTACACGAAAGGTCAATCCTGCTTGCTTGATCTGCTGTGCTTCCTGAATGCTATTGACAGACAAATCCGCTCCTTCCACCTCAAATCCTTTTTTATTCAGATAAGAAGAATGCCTTCCCTTTCCGCAAGGCAAGTCCAGTACTTTATCTCCAGCCTTCATTTGGAGAAAAGCGGTCAGGTTATCTAAAAAAACTTCTGCTTCCTGATGATCCCTGTGACTGTACAAAATATGGTAATAAACAGTATCAAACCATTCTCCAAACCATTCCTTGTTTTCTGCCTGCTTTGCATCCATGACGCAATTTAGTACATCATGAGAAATAGTATAGTTAATTTTCGTAAATTCGTAGGATTCTTATGAGCTCAGGAACATGCGAGAGGACTACTTAAGACCAGACGACGAAAAATTAAATGCAGGAGAGAAAGATGTAGAAAAAGCACTACGCCCTCTTTCCTTTGAAGACTTTGCCGGTCAGGAAAAGATCATAGAAAATCTTCGTGTGTTTGTATATGCCGCCAAACAAAGGGGCGAGGCACTGGATCACGTGTTGCTACACGGACCTCCGGGATTAGGTAAGACGACCTTGTCTCACATCATTGCCAATGAATTGGCCAGCAACATCCGCATCACTTCCGGACCAGTACTAGAAAAACCAGGAGACCTGGCAGGGTTGCTCACCAACCTTGAAAATGGCGATGTGTTATTCATCGATGAAATACACCGCTTAAATCCGGTCGTGGAAGAGTATCTCTATTCTGCCATGGAAGATTACAAAATCGACATCGTGCTGGACAGTGGACCCAATGCGCGTTCCGTGCAGATCGGGTTAAACCCTTTTACACTCATTGGTGCAACGACTCGCTCTGGTTTACTGACGGCTCCACTTCGTGCGCGTTTCGGTATTAATGCACGTCTTGAATATTACAATGCAGAACTGCTTACCGGTATCGTCAAACGTTCCAGTGACATTCTTAATACTCCCATTACAGACGATGCTTCTTATGAGATTGCCCGTCGCAGCAGGGGCACACCGCGTATCGCGAACAACCTGCTTCGCCGTACCCGCGATTTTGCACAGGTAAAAGGAAAGGGACACATTACCATGGATATTTCAACCATCGCACTGGAAGCACTCAATGTGGACCTGAATGGATTGGATGAAATGGACAATCGCATCCTGTCTACCATCATCGACAAATTTAAAGGAGGTCCTGTAGGCCTTACCACCATTGCTACCGCTTGCGGAGAAGATGCTGAAACCATAGAAGAAGTATACGAACCATTTTTAATACAGGAAGGATTTCTTCAACGCACTTCCAGAGGTAGAGAAGCGACACACAAAGCTTACCTGCACCTGAGCCGCACACCTCCTACACGTACAGGAAGTTTATTCGATTAAGTCATGCATGCGCTAAGTCTGGCACAGCAAACGCACAACATCAAATCCAAAGCGAAAGCACTGGGGTTTGACAACTGCGGCATATCACGTGCAGGATTTTTAGAGGAAGAAGCCAGAAGGCTCGAACTATGGCTCCGTCAGGGCAGACACGGTACGATGTCCTGGATGGAAAACTGGTTTGATAAGCGTGTCGATCCTACCAAATTGATGGAAGGCGCAAAATCTGTCATCACCGTTTTGCTCAACTACGCTCCGGCAGATGACACCCTTTCCATGGGACCATTTAAAATATCTCGCTATGCTTATGGGCAAGACTACCATGATGTACTAAAGAAAAAATTATCCTAACTGGTAAAAGACATGCAGGAACAAAACGGCGATTTTCATGCACGTA
>JAQBNU010000023.1 GCA_028288365.1 Chitinophagaceae bacterium
AACGGGAAAAAATAACGGCCTATATTTTCGAACGTTATGGTTTGGAACATACGGCGCTACTCGCTACCTATAATACCTTCAAAGGCAAATCGATTTTGCGTGAGTTGGGTAAAGTATTTGGTTTACCCAAACAAGAAATAGATGCGTTGGTCAATAACCGTGCGGTATTGAAAACGGACAACAAAGACCGCGATAAAATTGTGGACCTGATTTTTAAATACGGTGAAGCACTCGAAGGAATTCCCAATCACTTGTCGATACACGCGGGAGGGATTTTGATTTCAGAACAGCCTATCAATTGCTACACCGCCACAGACATGCCTCCCAAAGGTTATCCTCTTACACACTTCGATATGTTTGAAGCCGAAGAAATGGGTTTGCATAAATACGATATCCTCGGTCAACGTGGCCTGGGCCATATACGCGATGCAATCAGGATCATTAAAAAAAACAAAGGGGAAACAGTGGTCTTGAATACGCAACAAGCCATTGACGATGGAAAAGTACAGGAGGCTTTGTACACGGCTAATACGGTAGGTTGCTTTTATGTAGAATCTCCAGGCATGCGGATGCTGTTTAAGAAATTAAAATGCAAAGATTACCTCACGCTGGTAGCTGCCAGTTCTATCATTCGCCCAGGTGTGGAGCAGTCAGGTATGATGAATCAATACATTCAGCGTTTTCACAACTCAGACAAAGTACAATACCTTCATCCGAAGATCAAAGAGTTGTTGCATGAAACGTATGGTGTCATGGTGTACCAGGAAGACGTGATTAAGATTGCGCATTATTTTGCCGGATTGGATATGGGCAAGGCGGATATTTTGCGGCGTGCCATGTCTGGTAAATACAAAGGTTCCAGAGGATTTGATTTGATCAAAGAGGAGTTCATGCAGTCTTGTGTGAAGCAAGGTTATGACATGCACATCATCCTTGAACTCTGGCGACAAATCGAAAGCTTCGCCAGTTTTTCTTTTTCGAAAGCGCATTCAGCTAGTTTTACCGTGGAGAGTTATCATAGTTTATTTCTGAAGGTGCATTATCCGATGGAGTTTATGGTAGCGGTGTTGAACAATGAAGGTGGTTTCTATCCCCGTGAATATTATATCCAACAAGCACGCATGGCGGGTGCTAGCATAGAAGCACCTTGTGTAAACAGCGGTGACTACCTGGATACGATTGCTGGCAATCAAATTTATATTGGTTTTCGCTATATACATTCCTTAGAAATAAAAATAGGAGAGGTGATTGCACTGGAGCGCTCGTTGAATGGAGCGTATAAAGACTTGTATGATTTTGTCAAACGCATTCCTCTTTCTCATCAACAACTGATGTTACTCATTCGCATCGATGCGTTTCGGTTTACTGGAAAAACAAAAAAAGTATTGTTGCTGGAAAGCTTTCGTTTGTTTTCCAAAACGGCCAACGTTTCTCGTGGCATGGAATTGTTTGAACCGGATTTGAAAGAACTGGAACTGCCCGAACTGAAAGGCTTTACCTACGAAGAAGCGTATGATCAAATTGAATTGTTGGAATTTGCTTTGTGTTTTCCTTTTGATCTCTTGCCGGAAGCGTACAACAAAGGCATCGCCGCAGAAGATCAAATGAAGTACCTGCACAAAAGAGTAACGATGGTCGGCTATTTTGTAACGCTTAAAAATAGCTATACCAATAGAGGAGAACGGATGGCCTTCGGACATTTTTACGACAGGGAAAGCAAAACATTTGATACCGTACATTTTCCTCCGTCATTGAAAAGACATCCTTTTAAAGGAAAAGGATTTTATCAGGTGACAGGGAAGGTGACAGAAGAGTTTGGTTATCCTACATTGGAAGTGGAAACCATGGAGAAATTACCCATCGTACAAAAGGAAGTGATATGATCAACGACAACGAACAACGTTCCATCGTGCACATGGACCTCGATTCTTTTTTTGTTTCCGTGGAGGTCGGTCGCCGGTCTGAACTGAAAGGTAAACCGGTCATCATCGGTGGTTTCGGTGATCGCGGAGTGGTGGCGTCTTGCAGTTATGAAGCGCGCAAGTTTGGTGTACATTCTGCTATGCCTGGTAAGATGGCGCGAATCCTTTGTCCACATGCCATCTGGATCAAAGGTGATATGGAAGAATACAGCAGACATTCAAAAATTATTCGGGAAATTATTTCAGATAAAGCACCTGTGGTGGAGCAATCTTCTATTGATGAATTTTATCTGGACATATCCGGAATGGATAAGTTTTTTGGTTGCATGAAGTGGACAACGGAATTGCGTCAGCATGTCATTGCAAAATCTGGATTACCGATTTCGTTTGGTTTGTCCAAAAATAAAATGGTATCCAAAGTGGCTACCGGCGAATCGAAACCCAACGGGCAATTACAAATCCCTTTCGGAACAGAGAAACATTTTCTTTCTCCTTTGGGTGTAGAGAAAATTCCGATGATCGGAAGAAAGACAGCAGAGCAACTGCAACAAGTGGGCGTTGTGGATGTGAAAACATTAAGCGTCATGCCGGTAAAAATTTTAGAATCAATGTTTGGGAAAAATGGGCCGGTACTGTGGCAACGTGCTAACGGCATCGATTATACACCGGTTGAGCCGTATTCTGAACGCAAATCCATTTCTACAGAAACCACTTTCGAAACAGATACCATCGATGTGAAAATGTTGCGTACAAAAATGTTGAAAATGGTGGAGGAGTTGGGTTTTAGTTTGCGTAAAGAAAATTTCCTTACGGGTTGTCTGACTGTGAAGTTGCGCTATTCTAATTTTGATACACAAACCAAACAATGTTCTTTCCTCTATACATCTTCCGATGAATTGTTGATGGATAAGGTAACGGATCTTTTTGATAAACTCTACAACAAGCGTATGCTCGTACGCCTGATTGGTGTGCGGTTGAGCGATCTGGTAAGAGGCAATTATCAAATTAGTTTATTCGATGATCCCAAACGTACCATCAATCTCTACCAGGCTATGGATAAGATCAGAGCGAAACATGGGCAGCATATTTTGGGTAGGGCGTTTGATTGAAAAAAGTGAAAGAATGAAATCCCACTGATTATTCGGTGGGATTTTGTTTTCAATTAATGCTCGCTTTACTAGCGTTGAATGAATTGTTTGATCTGGAACAACACCCAGTAGAAGATCAGTAACAGTTTTGTCTTCTTTCGTAGAATTTTTTTCCTCCGAAAATCATGAAAAGTCTCTTTTCATGCTGTATGGCATTGGCACGTAATTTTCAATTCTACAAGTAACGAACCTTTAAAGGGGTGTTCGCTAGGCGGACTGAGAGATACCCATCGGACCTGAAGCAGGTAATTCTGACGTAGGGAATTAAAGATTCACAAAGGACTTCTTGATTCAAGAAGTCCTTTTTTTATATTGGATCATCAAAACAAGAATCATGACAAAAGTAGATGTCCTCATTGTTGGTGCCGGAGCTGCCGGACTAGCTGCTGCACGAGAGTTGAGCAAACGAGGGAAGAAAGTAGTTTTGCTTGAAGCAAGAGATCGCATAGGCGGTCGCATACTGGGTATCAAGGGACAAGGTTTTGATGTGCATGTAGAAGGTGGTGCGGAATTTATTCATGGTAACTTACCCTTGACACTGCAGCTGTTGCAACAATATGGAATTGTATACCATCACGTAGAAGGTGAATTATGGAACTATAAAGAAGGAGTATTTTCTAAGGGATACGATGTGATTGGACACCATGAATTATTGGAAGAAAAACTCAATGCATTGAAAGAAGACATCACCGTAGAACAATTTATCAAGGAACATTTTTCAGCTCCTCATTTTCATGAGATGGCTGATAGCATTCGAGGATTTGTAGAAGGCTATGATGCAGGAGATGTAGAAAGAGCCAGTACACTGGCGTTTAAAAAAGAGTGGCAAGGCGAACAATCATGGGAGCAATACCGCATCAATGGTGGTTATACGTTGCTCATGCATGCGTTATGGCAGGAGTGTCATGAGCGTGGTGTAAAACTTTTTCTGTCAGAAGTGGTGAAAGAAATTCATTGGAATGCATTTCATGTAGAAGTCATCACGGAAGTTAAAACAACGTACAAAGCAGATCAGGTATTGATCACTGTGCCTCTGGGTGTGTGGCAGGCTCCGGCCAATGCGAAAGCAGGCATCGCCTTTTTTCCTCCGTTGCCGGAAAAAACGGAAGCGGCTTATGCGTTAGGATATGGGCATGTGGTGAAATTTGTGTTGGAATTTAAAGAAGCATTCTGGAAAAGTAAAATGATACAACAGTCTACCGGACAAGACTTGCAGAAGTTTTTCTTTTTATTTTCAGATGGCGTTGTTCCCACGTGGTGGACGCAGGAACCACTCGCTACACCTTTATTGACAGGCTGGTTGGCGGGTCCTTCTGCTCTTCAATACACAGGCGATGAAGAATACATGATCGATGATGCCTTACAATCGCTTGCTCTAATTTTTAAAATAGATAAAGCAAAATTAAAACAAGAATTACTGGCTGCTCGTGTTTTTAACTGGACAAATGATCCGTATGCATTGGGTGCTTATTCTTATAGCACGTTGAACGCTCAGAAATTTATGGAGCAATTGATGAAACCGGTAGAACAGAAACTCTTTTTTGCAGGGGAAGCATTGGACAGAGGACACGGTACGGGCAATGTCGAAGCAGCATTGGGAAGTGGAATGGAAGCGGTGAAGGAAATGGTACGTTAGTGATCAGTGGACAGTTGTCAGGGATTAGTTTGAGCATGTAGAGAAGTGAGCAATTCGTATTCACTAAGACAGAACGATTATGCTGAACGCAAATTAGTTATATTACTTATTCAGGTATATCTAAAGTGGTTTTATTCTGATCACTGACAACTGTTCACTGATCACTAGATTTTTTTGAACTATTTTGACTAATATTAGGTTCAGAAGAAGTAAAAAATCTTTCATGAACGTAGACATTTGGTCGGACATTCGTTGTCCGTTTTGTTACATCGGCAAACGCAAATTTGAATCGGCATTGAGCCAATTTGAACACAAAGATCAAATCCATGTGACCTGGCATAGTTTTGAGCTGGATCCTCACATGAAAAGTCAGCCTGGTAAAAACTCTCATGAATACCTGGCAGAAATCAAAGGGCAAACCATTCAATGGGCCGAACGCATGCACGACCAAATGGTTGGCACTGCGGCTGCTGTAGGTCTGACTTTTAATTTTGACAAATCGGTAGTGGCTAACTCCTTTGATGCACATCGCCTCATTCAATTTGCTAAGACAAAGGGATTGGGAGATCAAGCTAAAGAAAGATTACTCAAAGCCTATTTCACAGATGGTGCCAACATCAGCGATGTGCCTACTTTGCTGCAACTGGGAGTAGAAATCGGATTAGATAAAACGTTAATAGAACAGGTGCTTCATAGTGATGCCTTCACAGAAAATGTACGAAGCGATGAAGCAACGGCTCAACGTTTAGGGATAAGAGGGGTTCCCTTTTTTGTCGTTGACGAACAGTATGGTATTTCAGGTGCGCAGGCTCCCGAAACCTTTCTGGAGGCGCTGCAGCATGCGTGGAATGAAAAAGAAAAGATTGCTTCACTGACATCTGTCACAAAAGATAGTGCTGGTGATGCCTGCGAAATAGGTGGAGATTGTTAAAGAATTATAAACAGTAAGCAGTGAACGGTGAGTGAAAAGATGATTTGCTCACCGTTTATTGTTTACAATAAATACACGCAAAGATTTTGTCCCTGCCGATAAATATCCTTTATTTAAGCATAAGATTCAGCTCAACATGCCTAAAGTGATAGAAGCAAGTATTGGCAAAGGCCATTACAAAACAGTGGTCAGCAATGGTAAAATAGATTTGCCTGCCGATGAACCACTGGTTAGCGGTGGCACCGAAGAAGGTTTTTCTCCTACAGAATTATTATACTCTGCTTTGGCTACCTGTACCTGCATTACACTGCGCATGTATGCCGATAGAAAACAATGGCCGCTTGATGGAGTAAAGGTAATTTTGTCTCAGGAAAGAAATACCGAAGAAAATGGGGGAGGCGTTGTTTTAGAACAAGATATAGAATTGATCGGAAAGCTAAGTACAGAGCAGCGTGCGCGATTGTTGGATATTTCTAAACACTGTCCGGTGCATCAATTGCTTGCTCAACCTATTCACGTGACGAACCTATTGGTTCAATAAAGTTGGTATCATTATCGCAGGCAATCTGTGATCAGTCTTTCATCAAATAAATATATTGCTATGCTTGCTATAGGAACAACTGCACCGGATTTTGAATTGCATTCTACACCGGATCAAAAATTAAAATTGAGTGAACTGAAAGGAAAAAAAGTGATTCTTGCTTTTTATCCGGCCGACTGGAGTCCTGTATGCGCTGATCAGATGGGGTTATACAATGAGACCCTTCGCTTTTTTAAAAAACACAATGCAGAACTGATTGGAATTTCTGTAGATAGTAAATGGTGTCACCTGGCTTTTAGTCAAGACCGTAAATTCCATTTTCCTTTGCTGTCTGATTTTGAACCCAAAGGCGAAGTAGCCAGGCTCTACGATGTCTACGACGATAAAGAAGGTGAAACCAAAAGAGCTTTATACGTGATCGATGAAGAAGGCATCATTCGCTGGAGTTACCTGTCTCCTGTAGGTATGAATCCTGGAGCAGACGGGATACTTAACGCTTTGGAAGAATTAGATAACGTTAAACAAAATTAACAATGGGGTCATTATTGATACAGGAAGTAAATGAAAAGGATCAGCTGCAAGGAAATCTGGATGCGTCCAT
>JAQBNU010000027.1 GCA_028288365.1 Chitinophagaceae bacterium
TTGGAAGAAGCCCGCCTCAGAGCACAAAAAATGGCCAAGAAATTTAAACTACCCATAGAAGTAAAAATTGCGTCTGACGGAAAAGAAGTCCATAGAAAGCATTTGACGCTGGGATAATAGAAGTGAAGAAAGACGAGCGAGGAGAGACGATATACAAAATCAACTAAAGAAAAGAGCACGATGAATTTTTCATCGCGCTCTTTTTTGTTCCAAACGGTCTTTTGTACTTCCGAAGTCCAACCGAGTACCTCCGAAGTCCTCCACCGAACCTCCGATGTTCTCCATCGTACCTCGGAAGTCCGATCGAGTACTGATTTAGTACTCCGTCGTACTTCGGAACTACAACGGAGAACCTCCGAAGTCCTCCGTTGTACTGATTTGGTCCGGCGTTGCACTTCGGAGGTACTCGGTTGGACCTCCGAGGTCCTCCATCGTACTTCCGAAGTACAGAAGATTTTGCAAAGTATCCGCTGATACATAAATCGCTAGTGTTTCAACAGACAAATTCATTAGGTGTAACAAGCAATAGTCTATAGAAATGCTCCTATCACAGGTTGTGCCGGAGAGAGAAGAAACAGTGGTCTCAATGTTTGTTTTTCATAGGCCGATTTCTTACTTATGGAAGTAAATCGCTTTTTAATGGATATATTTTATTTTTTGGTCGAAGTAAATAGTTAAATCAATTCGCCGTGATAAAAGAGATTATCCTTTATAAAAAAGAAATAAACATAGGCAGCAGAGAGAGTTTTTTATTCTAAACAACATGTACAATGAAACAAGTCATTGACTTTTTTGAAAAATTATTTTTAGCAGACAGTTGGCCTCCAAGATGGTATTGCGGAGAGTGGACATCGTTTCATGGTTGGCTGTATATCTGCTCTGACCTTGCTATCTGGTTGGCTTACTTTGCGATCCCTATACTCTTAATAAAATTTGTTACACAAAAGCGAGATGTGCCATTGCCATCTGTATTCTGGTTGTTCGGAGCTTTCATCTTATTGTGTGGACTCACGCATGCGATGGATGCGAGTATGTTTTGGTGGCCGGCTTACCGATTAAACGGATTGATCCGGTTTATTACGGCCTGTGTTTCCTGGCTCACAGTATTGGCACTCATCAAAATTTTACCCCAAGCTTTTACATTAAAAACCACCAAAGAATTGGAGGTAGAAATTGCGGCCCGCAAAGAAGCGGAAAAGAAATTGAACCAATACACGGCAGAATTGGAAGATAAAAATAAAGAACTGGAACAATTCGCTTATGTGGCTTCACATGATTTGCAAGAACCTCTGAGAACGATTTCCAACTATGTCGGGCTCATCGATGAAAAACTTTCCGAAACGATAGACCAAGAGACAGAGCGACACCTTCAGTTTATCGTGAGTGCGACCGCTAAGATGCAAAATCTGATTAGAGATTTGTTGGAATTATCGAGGATAGGAAAAGACGTGGTCATGACTACGGTAGATTGCAATCAACTGTTGGCAAGCGTACTCAGCGAAATGCAAGTTACCATTGAAGAAAGCCACACAAGTATTATATCTGCTGTTCTTCCCACGCTCAGAGGAAATGAAACCGCATTGAAACAGCTGTTTCAAAACTTAATCAGCAATGCAATTAAATTCCGAAAGAAAAATGAACCACTCCACATCCATGTATCGGTGGAGGAAAAAGAATCAGAATATCTTTTTGCCATAAAGGACAATGGCATTGGGATAGAAGAACAACATAAAGAAAAAATCTTTATTATTTTTCAACGCTTGCACAGTGAATACCCGGGTACGGGTATAGGACTCGCTACCTGCCAGAAAATAGTGGCCTTGCACAATGGTAAAATAGCAGTAGAGTCAAAAGTGGGAGAAGGAAGTGTTTTTTATTTCAGCCTTTCAAAAAAAATATAAATGGTAGATAAGATTTTTTGCCTCATGTTTTTAATCCATAAATGATCCCAATGAAAAAAATAAACTGCATTCTACTCATAGACGATAATCCTGCCGACAATGAATTTCATGCCATTAAGATCAAGAAAGCAGATGTATGCCAGCGCGTAGAGTCGGCCACCAGCGGCCTCAAGGCACTTGAGTACATTAAGAAATCGGGAGAACCGGGTCAATCGGAAACCTATCCTAAACCGGATCTTATTTTTCTGGACATCAACATGCCTGGTATGAATGGGTTTGAGTTTTTGGAAGAGTATAACAAGCTGGATGAGAAATTGAAATCGAAAGTAGTGATCATCATGCTGACTACTTCTTTAAATCCCGACGATGAAAAGCGAGCCCTCAACAATAAAGACGTAACCGAATTTCAACACAAACCACTAAGCGTGGAAATACTGAAAGAAACGATAGAGAAGTTTTTTTGAAGTCGACTTGCTGTTGATATCAGTGGATACAAAAAAAAGGAGCATGCGCTCCTTTTTTCATTTGTAGATCACCTCGGCTAAGAGGCTTTTGCTGTAACAGGTGTTTCTGCAGCAGGCTTACTTTTTTTAGCAAAGTGTTTACTCAACTCCTGCACCGTATTCGTCAGGTGACTATTTCCCCGGGCGGCTTGTTTGAGAAAACCGTAACACTGGTCGCTCACCGTGATGGCCTCGTTGCCGGCGGCCATGAAGGTATCGCTCAGGGCTTCGTACAGCGGAACGATTTGCGCCATGATTTCCGACAGGTCCAGAAACAACTGCGCGTCTTTAAAAAATTCCACCGTGTCGATGGCTTGCGGAATCGCCGTAGAATTGGCTTTGACGGCGACGACTACGTCGTGTACATACCCCTGGCGCTTTTCGGCGACCTTGCGCAAACTTTTGCGTTCCTCCGGAGAAAGGTGAATGAGAAAAGGCATCATGCTTTTCAAAGCAATGATCTGGTTGATGAAGGTGTTTTTCTGATCATCAGAAAGAGCCACGGAGAGATTTTGATAACTCATGATTTAAAAAGTTTTAGTTAGAAAAAATATATACTCATCAGACTATTGGTGTTTAGACGAACGCTTCCGCCTTTCTTCAAAAAAATTCAAATTTTTTCCTTCGGAACCTTCTACTTAACCTTAGGTATTTTTCCTGAAGCGGGCAACATTTTCCACAGCAAAGCTTGTTTTTCTTCCTGGCTTTCGTCTTATTTATAGAAAGATATTGCTTTTTGATAGTTGCTTTTTGCTTTTTCGTCGGAATAGTCCTGGAGAATGGGTACCAGGAAAAAGAAATAAGCAGGGGAAGGATAGCAGGTATTTTTTAACAGAAAATCACATTCCACTCAGCCTGTTGACTCATGAGACGGTCGGTAGGCGGAGGAGTTTATAACATACCTTTTGGAAACCTAACATTTTAAATCGTGAAGGCCTTTAGAATTTTAGTGACAGCCGCTTTACTGCTGGGCATGACCGTTTTGTCTTATGCGTTGATCAACGATAAAGACGAATGCCGCGGCAAATGCACGGGCAGCAGCAATTGTACAGCCTGTAAAAACTGTACCGGTTGCGCCCATTGTCATACCAACGGTGGAACCTGCGGGGTGTGCAGGTAAAAAAGAACAGCATACGAAGAATGAAATGATTGCATACAAAAGTAGAAGTGGAAAAAGATCGGGAGTGAAGGCCTATGAAATTGGTCGTAACTCCATTGTCCTTAAATTCTGTAACGGGAAAGCGTATGAGTATACCTATTCCAGTGCAGGTTTTGAAGCCGTTGAAGCCATGAAAGAATGCGCCATTGAAAACAAGGGGCTCAACCGATACATTGACCGTTACAAACCGGCTTACGCAGGAGTCTTTAAAAAGAGCTTTCGAATAGAGCACTTCAACAAAAAACAGAAACAAATAAAAAGTAAATCTACTGCCGCCCTTCTCGCCTTCTTTTTGGGTGGTGTCGGTATGCACCGTTTTTACCTGGGGCAAACAGGTCTTGGTGTGGTGTACTTGTTATTTTTCTGGACGCTTATTCCAGCTGTTGCAGCGTTTGTTGATTTCATTATTTTTCTAACTGTGAGCGATGAAAAATTTAATGCGAAATACAACAAGAAGTTGAAAAGCACTTCTCTGGAATCAATAGAAGAGCAAGTAAAGTATCTCTAACCAATTTGGCATTTAAATAATATTACCATAATGAAAAAGCATAGCTTAATTTTTCTTCTCTTGACTTTTGGATTTTTAGCTTGTCAAAATTCTCAAAGCACAACAGAAACTACATCGGTTGATTCTTCTACTACCAACAATGTTACAAACGAAGCAGGCAAGTCAGATGCAGAAGTAAATGCGGAGTTGATTGAGAAAGGTGTAGATGTTGGAACTACTCTTATAGAAAATGTATCGGCGGCGAAGCAACAAAGAGACAGCATCCGTGCAGCAAACAGAAAAGAAGTTTGGATTTTTCAGATAGGCGGAAACCAAAGTTCTCCTAAAGCATTTGAAGAGTTGTATCATCAATTAAGCGGCAGTCTTACTAATCTATACCTATTTAAAGAATCAAAGCACAGTTATTATCTGATCAAAAAAGATAACTGCGATTCTCAACAGGAACTTTTAGATAAACAAAACGAAGTAGAAGCAGCAATTCAACAGGCAGGTGCGACTGCAGATATAAGAGTTATAAACCTTACATCTTACTGTGAATTAAAAGACGATGTACAAATGGATGATAATGTGAAGTTGAAAGGTAAAGATAGGTTGGATTGCTATACCTGTAAATGATATGAGCAGATACGTTCCTAATCTAATACCTGAACAACACAGAATACTAAAAACCTATTTCAAGGGTAATATTTATAATTCAAAATCAAACGAACTCTATACAGTAGCAAGCTGGATGATTGGAGTGGTTGCTTTTGTTACAGCGCTCGTTTGGATTGGATATCCTTTGTTATGTTTTTTATTTGCTGTTCTTGGCTATGGCATTATACCACCTGGACAAAAATTCTTGGAACGAACACTTCGATTCCGGATGACCAATAAGATCAAAGGAGTTTTCGCCATAATCGTTTTAATTTTTTCTTTTCCCCTATCTTCTTACTATGGTAAGATCGATGCACAAATAGCTCTTCAGGAAACACACGCAAAAATACTGGCTGAACAAAAACAAAAACATAAGACTGACAGTCTCGAAGAAGTAAGAAGACAAAATCAAGATAGTCTTGAATTTCACATCGCAAATAGTAAAACCTTAGAAGCGAAACATGAATTTGAAGAGGCGACGAAACAATTGTCCGCCGCATACAACTTCGCCAATACTCAAGAAGATAAAAGCAGGATCGAGCAAGAACAATTAGTAGTTCTTACAACGAAAGTTTCGCAGCTGGTAAGTTCTGGTAAATATAATTTGGCGATACCTGAATTAACGGACCTTCTTCAAAGAGACGAAAAGAATAATGATTTGCTTTACCAACGTGCGCTTTGCTATAGCAAGACAGGAAATATACAAGAAGCAGTTAACGATTGTAAAAGTGCCATTGATTTAGGAAGTGATAAAGCTGAAAAGCTTCACAATAAAATCAATCCGGTAAAAAGAAGAATTGTTGATTATGTGACTCGTTGTTGTGACGGCACAACTTCAAGTGCAAAAGGAAGAGGAGCCTGCTCACATCATCATGGAGTTTGTGATTGGTATGAACCGGTTTACGAAGAATCTAGAAAATATTAGTTATGCATATATCTCTGTTTAGAACAGCAAAATTGGTTGAGCCTAGTTTTTTTCAAAAACTATTCAAGCAATCTCCTGAAGAGAACGCGGTAATAGAAGTGAATAATTTGTTAGCGACTAAATCCATCAAGGAAATTTCAAAATCAGCCATTGCTGAAATTGAGGAACGCTATAACATCAGTATACATAGAGAATTCAAACTGAACCTGGAAGAATTCTATGCCGTGTATTTGAATTATTGTTTGTCGGATAAATTTTTAAGTGAAAGTGAACTGGAGGAACTCCAACACTTAAAAATGATTCTTAATCTGGATGATGCCATCGTCACATCTATTCATAAAAACTTAGGAAAGAAAATTTATAAGCAATCGTTTGAAGAAGCCATCGCAGACGGAAGATTATCAGAAAATGAAAAATCGTTTTTAGATAAACTGGAAAGCAACCTTAAGCTTCCGGAAGACCTCGTTAAAAAAATCTCAGAAGAATCTCGCAAGACATTCATGGCAAATTACGTCGATAAAATCATTTCTGATCAACGGCTATCTCCTATCGAAGAAAAAGAGATGAAAGCCATTGCACAAAGCTTGAACATCGATCTTCAGATCGATCAAAAAAACAGATCGACGTTAGAAAAACTGAAAAGAGATTGGGCTCTGGAAAATCTTCCCTTACCGGAAATAAAAGTAGACCTCAAATTACAAAAAGGAGAAGTCTGTCACTATACAGATTACATCGAGTGGATAGAAGAAAGAAGAAACGATTGGACAGTCATTGATAGAGGATATGTGTACCTGACCAATAAGCGAGTCCTCTTTATGGGAATAGACAAACTGAAAAATATTCGCTTAGATAAAATACTAACGTGTACAATTCAAATGCAAGGTGTAAAACTTGGAAAAGAAACAGGCAAGGTGCCGATATTAAAACCTAACAAAGATGTGGATGTGATGTGGAAGATATTGGGCAGGCTTTGGAAGGAGTTTTGATAAAATCAATAGACACAAATTTGATCGGAATGCACTTAATTATTTTTGAAAAAAAACTATTAAATATAATATCATGGCGAAAAAAATTGCAATGTTTAACCACAAGGGTGGTGTAAGTAAGACAACAACAACATTTAATCTTGCATGGAAATTAACGGAATTAGGGAAAAGAGTTCTTATGATTGATGCAGATCCTCAATGTAATTTGACAGGGCTGTGCTTGAGTTTAACTAATGATGCTAATTTTGAAGATTTCTATGCCCGAAGTGGAGTAACCAATCTAAAGACAGCATTAGATCCAGTATTTACTGGTACGCCAAATCCTTTAGTTCCAGCTAATTGTTATCAATTTCCAAATAGAGAAGGATTATACTTACTTCCGGGTCATATTAATGTTTCAGACTTTGATGTACCTATTAGTATTGCTCAAGAGCTTACGGGAAGTTTAAAATTTGTACAAAATATACCTGGATCAATAAATCATCTAATACAAATTACTGCAGACTATAATAATTTTGATTATGTTATTATTGATATGAGTCCAAGTGTAAGTGCTACAAATGCCAATTTATTGATGTTAAGTGATTTTTTTATTATTCCTTGTAGCCCTGATTATTTTTGTAATATGGCGATTAGTTCATTGACATCTGTACTCCCATCATGGAATGCAACATACTCTAATATTAAGACCCACTCAGCATTTAAAGATGCTTTATATAAATTTCCATTAACAACGCCTAAATTCATTGGTACTATTCAACAAAGATATAGACCTAGGAATGGAGATCCTGTAAAATCATTCCAAGCTTGGATTGATATTATTAATCAAAATGTGGTTAGTAGACTTGTTCCTGCCTTGAGAACAAATAATATGATTATAGATGAAGAAAAATTTGGAGAAGTAGCTTCTCCAGAAGAACCATATAACATAATAAATATTTCTGATTTTAATAGTTTGATTGCACAAAGTCAAAAATACAATACGCCTATTTATAGGTTAACTGAAGAACAGATAGAACAGCGTGGAAATGTTTTAGATAATATGACAGCATCAAGAGATAGCTTCAATTCCACATTTGACATATTAGGGCGTACAGTAATTGGATTAACAACATAATCTTTAGGATGCTTGTGTTCGATAGGAATTTCGAAACTAATGTTAGCTGCTATTATAATATAATAATTTATCATGGATTCTATCCCAGTTGAACCCGTCGAAAACAGGGTGAGTTAGATACATCAAACCTGTAATGGAAAAACTATTAACATTTCAAGAGGCATTAACAATAGCAGAAGATTGCAAGAAAAAACATCTTCTTACTGGGAATGGATTTAGTATAGCATGTAGGCCACATCTTTTTAAATACGATTCGCTATTTGAGCAAGCTGATTTTGAAAAACTGAATCCAAGTATTAAAAGAGTTTTTGAAGTTTTAGATACAAAGGATTTTGAAGTTGTTATGAAAAGTCTGCGTACTAGCGCTGAAATATTAAGAATTTATTTACCTAAGCAAACCGATTTAATTCAACAACTAAATAGCGACGCAAATGAATTAAAAAATGTTTTAGTAAATGCAATTGCAAATAGTCATCCTATTAATCCTTCGGAAATAAATGAAGCAGAATATCAGTCATGTCAAAAATTTCTTAAAAACTTTAGTAACTATTATACTCTAAATTATGACTTACTTCTATATTGGACATTTATGCATTTTCAAGATAGAGAGCTGAATTCTGATGATGGATTTCGGACTCCAGATGGAGGCAAAGCAGATTATGTTTCATGGGATATAGAAAAAACAGATGGGCAGAATCTTTTTTATTTGCATGGAGCTTTACATGTATTTGATGCGAAAAGTGAGTTGCAAAAGTATACTTGGATTAATACAGGAATAAAACTTATAGATCAAATTAGATCAGCTTTAGATGGTAACCTCTTTCCAGTATTTGTTGCTGAAGGTAAAAGCATTGAGAAAGTCGAAAAAATAATGCATAGTAATTATTTATCTAGGGGGTTAAGGAGTTTTAGTCATATAGGAGGGTGCTTATTTATATATGGTCATTCTTTGGCTTTAAATGATAGTCATATACTAAATCTTATTCCTAAAAGTAAAATAACAAAATTATTTGTCAGTTTATTGGGAGATATTGGAAGTGATACAAATAAAAAAATAATTCAAATAGCAGATTCACTTGTTCAACAACGTAGAGGTAATAAAAAGATTGATCTCTTTTTTTATAGTGCTGAATCAACACATGTTTGGCGATAATTATGATCC
This sequence comes from Chitinophagaceae bacterium, assembly GCA_028288365.1. Lineage (GTDB taxonomy): Bacteria > Bacteroidota > Bacteroidia > Cytophagales > Cytophagaceae > JACMQM01. Next base: position 8,898 of record JAQBNU010000027.1, read on the forward strand.
TGTTCGCGCCAGCTTTTATTTCGTCGGCACCAACAACTCCCGAATATCTACATCCAAAGCAATCGCAATTTCTCGTAGTAATTTTAAAGTAGGTTGTCCTTCATTATTACAAATTCTTGTAATCGTATTTGGTGCCCTCTTTACTTTTTTGGCTAAATCTTTTTGAGATAGGTCTTTCTCTGCTAATACACTTTTGATTCGATTGATCTTGATTTTACCAGCCATGAATACTCATATTTTTTATGAAAGTATTCAAAATATAGCTGAAAGAATACATTATTCGTTGATTAACATACTCTTTATGAATGATTTACAAATTATAATGATACATTTATAGTATGTTTTAATTACTATTATGTATTATATAATACGTATTTTGTATGTTTGCAAATCATTAAATTTTTTATGTATGCATGAAAAAGAGTAAGCAAAAAATAGAAAAGAAGACTTCTAAAGCTTTATTAAAAGACCTCGAAACCCTTTTCGAATTCGCAGCGCCGCAAAGCATGAGCCGCAACCTGCGTAACATTTTTTTGAGTTACATCAGCCACGAGCGGGACATACTGCCACTGGATATAGAAGAGATCATTTTGCAAATGAATCTGCTGCTGGAATTTTTAGACGAGGCTGCCGCGCAACAAGAGATGAAAAAGTAATCAGGTTTAGTTTAGAGTTCATGAAAAACATTTTCTATTTTTTTATCATCGGCTTTCACGCCGTGGAATACAAAGCGTCGCAGTACAGAGTATACACCCGCATCCTGTTTTGGAAAAGAGGTCCGTGGAAATCGATGGCCGATGTGCACAAGATCATACTCAGAAAATATTCCCATAGGAATCGGGAAGCGTATGAAGTATACCTGGTGCATAGGCACAGTTACGACAAGGTGTTCAGGAGTACATCTTATGCATCGGCTAAACGAGAAGCGGAGCGGTTGGCTGCGAAATATAATTTGATGGTGGAGGAGAAGTGAATGCTTTGGTAGTTGTTATTATTTCTCCTTAAAGTACTTTGTAATTTAAGCGGTGATGAAATAGGAAATGCTTATTCACCAACAATAGAAATACAAACTATAAAATAATACGAAAGCCTGTGCGGACGCACTAGGTATTAAAAAAGCACCGACGGACGTCGCTAGCTGATTCACCCTTTGTAGGTATTGCAACTCCGAAAGAAAAGATGGTACTTGACGTTTGAATAAAACTAAAAGCATCATGAAATCATTTTTACATACGGCTCTTTTTTTAATGGCGCTTTATGCTCCGGTCGTTGTTCTTGCTCAGGGCAACGAATACTTCTGGACAGAAGCTGCAGGAGGTTCGGCCAGGGAATTATTGTTCAACGCAACAAGAGACAAAGACGGAAACCTTTACCTTGTGGGTTCTACCAACAGTCGCACGCTGGCTTTTGGAACGATCAATTTAACGACTTCCATTACAGAGAAAGCCTACCTGGCAAAATACGATGCAGATGGACATGTCATTTGGGCCAAGATACTGTCCGATCAGGATGCAGATGCTACCAACGTGGCCATAGATTCAGAGGGCAATGCATACGTCATCGGTTATTACGAAACAGACAGTTTGGTATTGGGAAGCACGACGCTTCACAACAGAGCCACCACTGCGGGCACGAACGATGTTTTTCTGGCCAAGTACACAACCGACGGTGATTTGATCTGGGCGCGTTCCGGAGGCGGAGCGGATGGAGAAGAAGAAATCTACGGACTGGCGTTGGATGCGAATGACAATGTGTATGTCTCCGGACATTATTACAGCACCACCATGTCAATGGGTCCTTATACGATCACTAAGTTTCCCGATGATTATTCATCCGATGCTTTTACAGCCAAATACGATAAAGACGGTACGGTGCAATGGTTGAAAAGCATCGGCGGAGATCAGATGGAATACAACACCTGCCTAGTGACCGATCAAAACAACAATGCCTATATCTGCATGATGTCTTCCAGCAATGCACTTTCTTTTAATGGCACATCTTATACGGGCAACTTCTCCAACGCTTATGTTTTTCAGTACGATACCGATGGAAACGAAAGCTGGTCCACGGCTACCGTTACAACCAATGACGGCTCTACCTGGCCGGGTGAACTTTTTGTAGACGGCGATGATCTTTACTTCACCGGATTTTCCGGGAGTGATACGGTTACTTTCGGAACGCATCAATTGGTCAGCACTTCGCATCAAAGGCGCGGTTTTTTTGTAAAGTATGATTTGCCGACGCACGGTATCGTTTGGGCCAAGTCCATCGATGCTTCCTGTGCACCCTCGTCTGTAGCGGTTGACAGCGACAACAAGGTATACGTTACCGGCACATTTTATCAGGAGACCTTTTCTTTCGGAGCGTCTACTTTGTATTGCTCCGATGCGGATGGAGAAAACGGAATGGTCCTTCAATTTGATGCGCAGGGAAATCCAATACAAGCCGTAGCGCCAGATGCGGCAGCAGGCACGGGATTTGGACAGGTGATCTGTGACGAGGCCAATAACCTCTACATCATCGGAGGATTTGGAGACCTGTCCCTTGACTTTGGCAATACCCCATTGACCAATGAAGGTACAGACAATACACAGGATATCTTTTTAGCGAAAATGAAATTCGGTACCGTTGTCATCACCAGCACAACGACTGTGGAAAACCGCGAAGCACCAATGAGTTTTCCGAATCCTACACAGGGGCATTTTCATCTTTCCGGTTTGGGCATGAACACCTATACACTTCATGTTTATTCGTCTACCGGAAAAATGGTGCATCAATCGGAAGTGTCTTCCGCAACAGATATTGATCTGACAGGTCAACCCAAAGGGGTGTATTTTCTGGAACTGCAAAACGATGCAGATAAACCTGCGATGGGAAAAATTGTTATACAATAAAATTCCTCTCATTAAAAAAACAAAAACCATGCTCGAAACAATAGCCAAAGAATTTGCACTCCAAGCGCATCAGGGACAACGATATGGGACAAAGGATTATTCGTTTCACCTGGAAGCAGTGGTTGCGGTAGCCAAAGCATTTCAGTTGAATGAAAAGATTGTTGCCGCTTGCTGGCTGCACGACACCATAGAAGATTGCACCGTTTCCTTTCAAGACATCAAGGAGATCTGCGGGGAAGAGGTAGCAGAAATCGTGTATTGCGTCACAGACGAATTAGGAAGAAACAGAAAAGAACGAAAATTAAAAACCTATCCAAAAATTAAAAACAATCCCGATGCACTCTGTGTAAAATTGTGCGACAGGATTGCGAACATGCAACAGTCCTTTTTGGACCACAACGATAAGCTGAGTGCCATGTACCTGGAAGAACATCAAGAATTCAAGAACCAATTGTTTAGTGAGCACTCCACGGAAACCGTATTGTTGTTATGGAAACGACTGGAAGACCTGGTTTTCCATGAAACTAAAAAAAGACACCCCCCCGCTGGTGCCGATATCTAAGAGACTTGGCATAAGCTACCTTCACTATGATAGTTACAGGCCTATAGAAAATAATTTTCTAAAAAACTATCTCGAAGGAAAGTCCCCTTCAGGGGATTTAGGGGCAACCGTCGGCGGTAGCAAACAAATTGATAGTGGAGATAAAATAAAAAACCATCCCGCTGGTGCCAGCGGGATGGTTTTTTATGCATGGCATACGGAAGACTTATTCAATAATAAATTTACCTCTGCTGATGGTTTTCGCATCGCTTTGTATCAGGTACTGATAAATGCCCTTGGGTTGACTACTCAAATTAATTTCAGCATAATTGCTGTTCATGTTCTGCGAATAAATTTTTTGGCCCAAGGCATTCGTGATCTCCAGCGTCGCAGTAGAGACATTGGTCGTTACCACAAACACACCGTGACTTGGATTAGGATAAAGGGAAACACCGTTGTCGGTTGTTGGTCCTACGACTGCAGTGACCACAACCGCTTGGGATTTAAAATAGATGTTGTCTAATTTCAAATCAGATCCCACATAAGCAACAGATGAATCTTGCCACAGAGAAGATTGGAATTGCACCATCACACTATCCGGCGTCTGCCCGATATCAAAAGGCATCTGTACCGTTTGATAAGAGGCGGATGCAGGTAAATTTTTAGAAAAGCCAGAGATTGAAGTGCCATTCAATTTGAAATTGAGATAGACTAGTGCGCTGTCAATTCCTGAAGGCACATATTTATAAGAGAATACAAGCGTGTCCTTTTGACTGATAAAAGGATATCCGCCTAATTCGGAACAAATGCCGTTGCAATTGTTGGGGTAATAGCCTGTACCGATGCTCGCCGCTTGTGCCGTGGGTTGACCGTTGCGGTTGCCAAGGAATGTTTTTAATTCAATGGCATAAGTTCCCTGCTCAACGTCTGTTGTTTGAGTCACACCGGTAGGTTGTCCGTTTTGCAAATACCAGTTTGCAGGGTTTTTAATCGTAGTGCTTTGCCATGTTTCAAAGTCTCCATTAAACAATGCCGGTTGACTTGCTACACCTGTGAAAGAAACACTGTCAATCTGAAGCATGCTTCCATCGAGCGCCTGGTTGATCAATATATCGCTTGAAATGGCTGCAAAAACCACCGAGTCGGGTGTTTGACTCAATGCCGGATTAAGAGGAAAAGAAAAAGGAGTATAAGTGGAATGAGTGCCATACAATTTATAGAGATGGGTACCGATATTGGTGCCTGCTTTTGAAAAAGCAACGATGATGAGTGCCGTATCACCCGCCGCTATGGACGATTTGTAATAACCTTTAATGCCTGTCGGTTGTTGAGTGTAAGGAGATCCGCCATGCCATGAGGTGGGATTTCCATTATCGGGGTTTGTATTCACAAAATAACCAAAGATGGTATCTCCATTGGCAATTTCGGTGGTCAATTGGACGGCATACGTACCGTGGTAACTGTCCGTCGTTTTTACACAATTAAAAGGCAAAGAACTTCCGATCGTGTTGTCGTTGGAAGAATAAGGATAGTTTTGTGGAGTTTCAAAAGTAGCTGAATTCCATGTTTCAAAATCACCGTTGGGTATAGCATTTTGTGCGGCCGCAGTCCAGCTAACGAAGGCAAAAGCAATGAAGGATAGTAGTTTTGTTTTCATATGGATTTTATTTGGTAGAGGTTTCAATTCTTGTTGATTGGTTTCATCCCCTCTCTATCCCTGTTGTACCTGCTTCCACTCTCCTTATCACATTTCCTTTGATGGAAATCACTTACACGATCAGATCGGTAAGCATCAATGTGCCATTGAATTAAAAAATAAATAATGATTATTCATAATCTCTTGAGAGTTAAATGGAGAGGTACTCTAATAAATTAATGGCTTTTTAATTTAGTGCGTTTACTGACGCTAGCAGTGCAGGGGTTATAATTTCATAACATGGAAAAGAGTTGTTCAGCGTTGTGCAATTCCTCAAAATGGCTACCTTTAAATGAGAAGGATATCAGAAGTATCGTTTCTCCAGCCTCGTTTATTTTTACTAAACCCATTTCAAATTATGATAGCATCTAAAGGATACGCTGCGCAAACTCCGCAAAGTGATTTGGCAGCCTGGACATTTGAACGAAGAGAAGTCGGTGCACACGATGTACAAATCAACATACAGTTTTGTGGGGTTTGTCATTCCGATTTGCATCAAATTAAAAACGATTGGTTCCCCGGTATTTTCCCGATGGTACCGGGTCATGAAATTGTAGGTACGATTGTAAAAATAGGATCTGATGTCAAGAAATTTAAGAACGGAGATTTAGCCGGTGTAGGTTGCCTGGTAGATTCTTGCAGAACCTGTGACAATTGCAAAGAAGGCTTGGAACAATATTGCTCCAATCATTCGGTAGGTACTTACAATTCCAAAGGCAAAGACGGACTGCCTACCTATGGCGGTTATTCCAACAACATTGTCGTGCACGAAGATTTTGCGTTGCATCTTTCGGATAAATTATCCTTAGCAGCAACTGCTCCTTTATTGTGCGCGGGCATCACCACCTACTCTCCGCTTCGTTTTTGGAAAGTAGGCAAAGGACATAAATTAGCGATACTGGGCTTGGGTGGTCTTGGACACATGGGTGTGAAGTTTGGTGTGGCTTTCGGAGCGGAAGTAACGGTATTGAGTACTTCGCCTTCCAAAGAAAAAGAAGCCAAAGCATTGGGAGCACACAACTTTGTGGTCACCTCAGATCTTGCGCAGGTTGCAGCCGTGAAAGGATCGTTTGATTTTATTTTAGATACCGTTTCTGCCAAACACGACATCAACCTGTACTTATCGTTGTTGAGAACAAACGGTATACACATCTGTGTGGGCGCTCCTTCTGAGCCGCATAGCATTTCGGCGTTCTCCTTGTTGGGTGGAAGAAAGAGCGTGGCCGGTTCCGGAATAGGCGGTTTGCCTGAGACACAGGAGATGTTGGACTTTTGCGCTAAACACAACATCGTTTCCGATATTGAATTGATCAACATCAAAGACATACACCAATCTTACGAACGTATGCTCAAAGGTGATGTGCGTTATCGTTTTGTGATTGACATGGCGACGTTGTAAGGAAACCTACACACATAAAAAAAGGAGAGCAATTTTGCTCTCCTTTTTTTATAGATGCTTTTCTGGCACAAAAATGTTAAGTTGTGAAAGGAAAGCATCTCTCCATGAAACACCTCACTTATAGTTTATCTCTAATCCTATTGTTTGCTTGTCCTTCTTTGGTCAAGGCACAACAAGCAGTAGACAATGTCATCTTCGGTGTTTTTTGTGGCCATTGCTCTGACCACTGCGCGATCTTGTATGCTTACAGCAGCGAAGATAGCACCACCTTGTATGTCGACAGCACCGACAGTTATTTCAGACGACACGATGAACCGATCGTTTGTAAAACACCGGTGCACGATGCGGGAAAGATACAATGGGTGAGAACCCTCATCAATGATATTCCGGATGATATGTTGTACGGAACCGAACGCAACCGGACCTTTGGATGTCCCGATTGCAGCGATGCCTGCGGCATCTACATGGAATTCATGCATCACCAAAACAGGTACCGTTTTTACATCGATACACAACCGGGGCAATTGAATGATAGGATGAAGGTGTTTGTAAAAGAACTCAAAGAGGTGGTGAGTGAGTTTAAAAAAAGACCTAAATAAGTATCCGCGATTGGCATAGAAAATTGGGCGCCGATATCTATCGGTGCCCCAAAACATAGGACATCTGTCCGGGGCCAATAAATAGTAACACAGATTTTTTATGAGTAGGAAATATAAAATGGGCAATCAACGTCATCCTCTTGTTGTAACCTTAACAGTCTAGCCATTCATTACGGCTGATACATACCTTAAACTAGGTATTTATTGGTTCTCCATACTGCTTATAGCCCTTGTCTCTAGGAGCTTTCAGATAAATTCATTAAGTTGTGATACAGAAGTTGCCCTCCTTATACCACGAGACCTATGAAAAAAAATCTACTGCTGTTGCTGGCTGCACTTTTATACAGTGCCGTACTCTCTGCACAAACGACCGGCACTTATATTGTGGCCGACAATGGAAACCACATGGCATCCTGCATCGACAGCACGATGACGCTGGCAGATATTTTTGTGCAGCGTGGAATCAAAGACCTGAACGATCCATCGGACAATGTGAGCATGTATCACCTGTATCAACTTCAAGGTTCGGTGATCACCAATCAGGAAATTACAGGCCCATTTCACTACAGTGATTTCAGCACTGTTTATGTAGAAAAAGACGGAGGACACAATGGCGGTCTCGTTATTTTCGTCAATGTACTCACACCGCCTACTGCTCTGTTTGATATCGATAGCTTGAAGTACACCGTAGCAAGAGGAGATAGTATTAACTACGCGCAAGACTTTTTCAACCACACCAATTTATGGAGCAGCGGTTTACCGGAAGCTCCGTTGCAAGATCGCATCTTCATTCAAAATCAAGATACGAATGTTGAGCTACCCATAAGTCAGTTTCCTTCCTGGTCCAACCTGGGCAAAGGATATTACCGCATACGTTACTCCGTCATGACCTGCAGTCCGTCGGATCTACTGGAAGACACCTTATACCTTAAGATAGAAGAAAGTCTTTGCCACAACATAGAAGTTAGAAATACACCGTCGGTATGCAGAACAGAGGTCCTGGACATCACGCCTTATGTATTTGTAGACGGACATTCCGCCACAGCAGGTGAATGGGCCGACATGACGTTTTGGGACAGAAGCGACGTGCTAAATTCTACCAACGGCAGTGTCATCGATCCTACAGCCATTGACATCAGTACGATGTGGAACAAGACGTCTTTGTATCCCAACATTGAAATCGTTTACCAACCCAATGTAGATTTAGGCGCGGGTGTTTGTCAGAAATTTATTTACCTGTTGAACACACATGTTCCTACGAAGTTTATTTTTACAGACGCGGTGCTCACGCACGACAATTATGGTTACTCCAAAAACTATACGATAGAAGGAGATTATTTTGGTACCAATAATCTGTTTGATAAAACCACCTTGAAAAAACTGTACATCGACAACTACAATGTCTTTGCTGGTTCTTCTTTTGATTTTTATAGTGACAATGCTTACGCGAATGTAGTGACAGGGAATAACCTGACGCCTGGAGATTATTACCTAAGGGCCATTAACAATACTTGTTCTGAGGATACGAGCTACTTTACTATTCACGTGAAGAACCGCGATTTTGACATCATCTGGCAGGGAGAAGAAAATTTAGGCAAAGGTTATTATACCTTTGATGCACCGGATTATTCCGGTGCTACTTACAACTGGTTTGTTTGGGGAGGATCGATTGTCAATGGACTAGGGACAGATCACATCACGGTTTATTATTCAGACAAAGCTTCTCAATATGTAACAGTCAGTTGCGAAATTGATTTCCCCACCATTCGTACGTCCGATACACAAGGCCCTCTGAGTTCAGCGGTATACCTGGGCGACAGTGATGCCGACGGTACGTATCAGGAAATTCCGCAAGAGACAGTTACTGCTGTAACCGATCCATCCGATGCCAGCACGTTGTGTGTCGCTTATCCCAATCCGGCGGAAGGAGCGTTTGTCATTACAGGAAACGGAACTTTCGATTTGAGAATCTACAACAGCCTGGGACAAGCGGTGTATGAAAATGCCAACTACACGGCGAATGCATCCATTCAGATCAACAACAGCAAAGGCGTGCATGTGGTGCACCTCACACAGAACAATCGCAATCAAACACTAAAAGTAATTTTGAAATAGAGTATACTTGCATTCATAAAAAAAGAGGCGCTTTCAATCGGAGCGTCTCTTTTTTTTATTGGGATCGATGTTGGCGAGACGCCAACAAGAAGTTCTTGATTCAATTCCCGATTTGCTATACTCTATCTGTCTTGCCCCTAAATCCCCTGAAGGGGACTTTCAAATAATATGCTTCTCGATAAACCACTGTAGAGATGCCATGCATGGCGTCTCTACGCAATTGATCACCTAATAGTAATTCATACAGTACAAAAAAAGTCCCCTTCAGGGGATTTAGGGGCAAGACAGGCAATTCAAGCTAAAAGAGTTATCATAAAAAAAAGCGGAGAAACCGCATCAACGCGGCTTCTCCGCTGAAAGGAAATATTTTGATCCAATTTTATTTCGAAACAATGCTCGGTCTGGAAAGATTGAATTTAAAGTTCGGATAAATTCTGTTGTTGATGTCCGCAAAAAGTTCAGTGGTTTTTAAATCCAGAAAATCATTTTTCGCACTTTCTTTCTCCAATATATTTTTTAGTTCTTCGGCGTTGGTGCCGTTTACCAAAGTCTGGTATCCGTTGAAGGCATTGTTGCCCATGATAGCTTGGTTCTTTAACACATCGTCTTTGTATTTTGTGTTTTTAATTTTAAACACATTAGGGAATCCGCACACTACAGAATGCTCAAGAAAAAGAGCACTCTCATTTCCGATCTGCACTGCTTCTGTGGAGAAGACGGTTTGATTGTTTCCATTCACATCGTATTGTATCAGGGTAAAATGAGAAGCGGTGATGTTGGTGAATCGTTTGTTAGGATCGAACCCTTTTTTGTCGGCATTGTAACTGTCTACTTCAAAGCAGCGTGAACCGGAGAAGTCACCGATCAAAGGATTGCGGAACGCGATGCCGTATGATGTTTTTCCCTGGTAACCGTAATTGAAATCAAAATCGTCGTCACTGCATTTGTAAGAAATGATTTTTTTCAGATCAACAGTACCTCCGTACAATTCATAGGAATCATCGTTGGAGTAACTCACCTGTACATTTTCGATGGTGGTATTTCTGCCGATGCCAGCTAAGGTCAAACCGTTGAATTCTTCATCGACTTTTATTTTGTTGCCAGGGTATTCTATTCTCACGAAACGAATCGTTCCGGAGTTTTCGTTGTCGTTGTCTCCACCGTATAGCGTGTACTTCGTGTCCAAACCCCAGTCGATGGCGCTAACACCGCCGATGTGATTGTTCACAGCATTACCCAATAAAATAATTCCACCCCAGTCGCCGGCTTTTCTTTCACCGACAGATTTATTGGACGTAAAAATAATGGGATCTCTTTCTGTACCGACGGCTATAAGTTTAGAGCCTTTTGTGATCACGAGTGTGCCGCAGGTTTCACTTTCACCACGGATGATGGTTCCCGCTTCGATCGTCAGCACTGCGTTGTTCATGACATACACCGCGCCGGATAAGAGGTAGGTGTTTTTGTTGGTCAGCAACAGGTCTTTGTCGATGATGCGCGGAAGGATCAAGTTGTGAGGCGGATAATTATTTCCGTTGGGTAAATAGCTGGTCCAGTTCTTCGTCCAATTGTCATCGCCAACGGCGCCGGCAAAAGAAGGTTCATCCTGGGCGTGCGAGAAGGTAATGCTGATAAAAAGAATGGCGAGTAAATAATAGCTGGTTTTCATAAAGAAGAGAGGTAGGTATCAATAATCTTTTCCTAGTAATAATTTTCTGATCAGGTCTTCGTACAATAAAATAGACCAGATGATGTTGTCGCTGTCGGCATAGGCAATGAAATTATCCAGTGATACACTGAAGGCATCGTTTAACTGTTCGGTTGCTTTGGCTTCTTTTTCAATGAGCGATTTGTTTTCGGTGTTTTCCGGAATGCCCAATACATTCAGTGTAGCTCCTGGTTTGTTGGAGAGTGCGGTGTAAGGAAGCAAGTACGTAATGACCTTGAAACGTTGTTTGTAAATGGTGATGAGTTCCCCTTTGTTTTTACTTTTCAGGTCGTTGATCGTATGGAACTTGTCTACTTTCGCTTCCCCGTTTACCAATACGATTTCTTTGTTCTTTGAATTTTGTGCGTTGCCCTGTAAAGCTCCTGCCATGAGCAAAGCACAGACGAGAGATAATAATGTGATCCGTTTCATTTGTTCGATTTTTTTCCATACAAATCAAAACAAATTAAATCGCACGCTGAGAAATATTAAATTATCAAATTGTAACGCTTTATGTGGATATGTTAAAAAAGAGATGCCTATACCAAAGCCTCTGAACATCGATGTTTGCACAGCTTAGCTGAAATGTGTAAAAGTACAATGCCGCTCCAATGGATTCTTATTCTATTTTTTGTATCATTAAAGAAGAGTGCTTTCCGCTAAACTTTTAAAGGCAGGCAGTTAAGGATGTTGTTTTAGAACATCGATTGAACATGGAGTCCGCTAACCATTGCAAAAAACGGGGCGCAACCGAAAAGCCAAACGAGTAGGTACACTAAACCAACAAACAACATGAAAAAAAATGTAGCAGAATTTATCGGAACTTTTTGGCTGGTATTCGGCGGATGCGGAAGTGCTTTGTTAGCTGCCGGATTTCCAGGAGTAGGCATTGGTCTGGCCGGGGTCTCTTTGGCTTTTGGTTTGACGGTGTTGACGATTGCGTATTCATTGGGACACATTTCCGGAGCGCATCTTAATCCCGCGGTCACCATTGGTTTGTGGGCCGGAGGCAGAATTGATGCCAAAGAAATTTTACCGTATGTCGTTTCACAAATTCTCGGCGGCCTTGCGGCAGCGGGTGTGTTGTACATCATCGTAACAGGTAATGGTTCTGCCATCGGTAGCTTTGCCGCCAACGGTTATGGAGAACATTCTCCCGGCGGTTACAGTCTGCTTGCTGCAGTGGTCACCGAATTGGTGATGACCTTCATGTTTTTGCTGATCATTTTAGGTGCGACAGATGAAAAATCGCCGAAAGGTTTTGCCGGTCTTGCCATAGGATTGGGTTTGACATTGATTCACTTAGTGAGTATACCCGTTACGAACACGTCGGTGAATCCGGCAAGAAGTATCAGTCAGGCGTTGTTTGTAGGAGATTGGGCCTTAGCGCAGTTGTGGTTGTTCATTGCGGTGCCCGTTGCGGGTGCAGTGTTGGCGGGTGTGGTTTATAAATACCTGAAGTCGTAAGTATAAAATTGCCGTGTATAAAAAAAGGATCGGGATTTACCCCGATCCTTTTTTTATGTTACTTAGAAAAAAATAAAAGGCAAACGGATTCTTCTCAATCCTCTGCGCATCGGTTTTAATAAGGTGTTGTGGTCGTCTTGTCTGTAATCTACACAAAAGGCACCGGCCATCCGGTGGCGATGAACGTAGCGTGTTTTCTTACGGATCGATTTTTTATTGTCGTAAGAAATGAAGGTGCCGTTTTTTTGATTGTACAGGTACGGCACTTTGGCTTGCTTGTCCCAATAGGATATGCAGTCAGGTTGCGTGAGATAAGTGGCGACAATATTTTTGTAAGACAAATCGCCGGTCAATCTATTTTCTGCCCATTGATAAAGTCCGTTTACATCTTCGTACGCATTGCTCCATCCTTGTCCGTAAAAAGGAATGCCCATCATGAGTTTGCGGGAAGGAATACGATGATTGAGGTATTCTTGTACTGTACGATTCACGCAAAGCCTCATCCACGAATCGCTTCGCGATGAAAAGAGATTGCTGTGGTGCCCGGTAACTTGTGTAGAGGAAACACCACCGGCATTTAAAATTTCTACTTTGTAATCAAAAGTTTCCAGGTTGATGTAATCGAGGTATTGGTGTGCGACATTCAATTCGGAGCGAAACAAGTATTGACGCTTACTGCTGCCGTTCATGCAAAGTAAATAGCTTTGTTTCTTTTTTCTTCCGTCCAGTTTGCTTTGTGCGTTTAGTTTTTCACGCAGTGTCTGCAACAACAAGACTAAGTTGTGTTGGTCCTTGCCATTGAACGCATTGCCAAACATGCCACGGGCTTTTTGTGTCCAATGAATTTCTATTCCGTCGAGTGAATTTTTTTTCAAATAAGAGAGTATAGACAAAGCCAGTTTCTCCCGGCTGCTGTCACTGCCTACCGCTTCAGAAAAGCCGGCTGATCCCATTGGCCCTCCGATAGAAACCAAGACATTTAAGGTATGATGGATGGCTTTGAGTGTATTGAGTTGCGCCAAATTGATCGAGTCGGTTGCTCTGCTTACCACTTGCCCTTTTTCTACGGACACAAATGTATAATACAGCTGTGTGATTTTTTTAGCGGGAATGCGTTCCGCCACTACAAGGCTGTCGCCGGAAAGGTAAGCACCGACTTTGAAGCGTTGAGCTTGTAGCACAAGGCAGGAAAAAAGAAGCAGGGTGGTTAAAATAATTTTCATGAAGTAACGACTATAGTGGAGTATTCAAAGTTGAAGGAAAGGAATCACATTTAAAAAAAATGGACCTTTTCATTCTTTGCATAAAGGGAGAAATGCTTTGCGAAAAGGATATTTTAATAAATAGGTATATCGGATAAACAATATTGTTTAATCCATGCGAAGAAATTTAACGTACTGTCTTGCCCCTAAATCCCCTAAAGGAGACTTTACCTTGTGCTTATATAATGCTATTAGGAGATCGAAACGTAGAGACGCCATGCATCGTGTCTCTACAGTGGTTTATCGAGAAGTTTATTATTTGAAAGTCTCCTTTAGGGGATTTAGGGGCAAGACAGTTGAGGATTATTTCTTTGCTATTATTTATCTGGACAAATAATATAAAGTATATTGACATTGTGTCCAAGATTAAACTCTGATCGACATCACGCATTCAATTATCCGCAAAAACAAAACACTTAAACTCAAAACCATGTTAGCTCTTTTAATCGTCATCGTTCCAATCGTACTGATCGTGTTCTGGTTGATTGGTATTTATAATTCTTTGGTCAGTTTGCGCAACCGACGTGAACAAGCTTTTGCAGATATTGATGTGCAGTTGAAACAACGCAGCGATTTGATTCCACAATTATTGGAAACGGTCAAAGGTTATGCGGGTCACGAAAGCAAAACACTGCTCGATGTAGTCGCTGCACGCAACAGTGTGTTGAGTGCCGGAACGATCGATGAAAAAATAAAATCAGACAGTCAGTTAACGTCTGCCTTGCAAGGATTGAAGTTGACCGTAGAAGCCTATCCGGATTTAAAAGCCAATCAAAACTTCATGCACTTGCAACAAGAGATCGGTGACATCGAAAACAAATTGGCGGCGGTGCGTCGTTTCTTTAATGCGACGACCAAAGAATTGAACACAGCGGTAGAGTCTTTTCCGAATAGCATAATCGCTTCGCGATACGGTTTTAAGAAAGAAAGCCTGTACGATTTGGGTGTGGAGAAAAGACAAAGCATGGAAGAACCTCCGAAGATCAGCTTCAACTAATTCTACAAATCAATAACGACTCGTGTCATACATCGGTATACAACAACAAATACGCAGCAACAACCGGAAATCCGTGGTGTTGCTGCTTTTGTTTCCCTTTCTCTTAATTGTGATGGCCATCTTGCTGGCTCGTTCGGTTCAACTGGCTTTTCTGTTGTTGTGCCTGACCGCCCTGTGGTTTGTCATCGCGTATTTCATGCACAGCACATTGATTCAAAAAGCTACAGCTTCAAGACCCTTGTCGCGCAGTGAAAACATGCGGGTGTACAATTTGCTGGAAAACTTATGCATCTCTCAAGGGATGTCCATACCGAAGATCAACATCATCGACGACGATTCACTCAATGCATTTGCAAGCGGCATCAATGAAGAAACATTTACCATTACCCTTTCCAAAGGGATCATAGAAAAGCTCAGCGACGAGGAACTCGAAGGCGTGATGGCACATGAGTTGACACACATCATCAACCGCGACGTGCGACTGTTGATCGTGTCCATCATCTTCGTCGGCATCTTTGCTTTCATTTCTGAAATGGCCATTCGCAACATTGGATTCTTCGGGAGAGGAGGCAATCGAAAAAATAATTTGCCGGTGGTACTGCTTGCCATCGTGGTGGCGATATTCGCTTATGTGATCGCGCAACTGTTGCATTTTGCCATTTCCAGAAAACGGGAATACCTCGCCGATGCCGGTGCAGCGGAGATCACGAAGAAACCCTATGCCCTGGCTTCGGCCTTAAAAAAAGTAGCAGGAGATCCTTTCATCGAAGCTGTAGAACGCCGCGATGTGGCGCAACTATTCATGCACAATCCGCAGCTAGACAAGAGATCTTTTTTTGGTTCTTTATTCGCCACACATCCTCCGATCGAAAAACGCATTGCGATTTTGGAGCAGTATGTATAGAATTAGTGATCAGTGGACAGTTGTCAGTGATCAGATAAAAGGTCTTGCGAATATTTCGTGAGACCTTTTTTTATATAAGCCTTCGCCCCTAAGTCCCCTTCAGGGGATTTAGGGGCCATGAAAATATCCGTTTATATAACCCTAAAAACTTTCCGTCTGTAAAGCAAACAAATAATCGACGGGTTACTTATAACACATAAAAAACACATCTAGTCGTTGAAAGTCCTTGTGAATCCAATGATCTCAGGCGGATGACTAAAAATAATCATTTTTTTAAACCATTTTTTTTACTTTCCTTTAGTGCATCACGTAGATAAAAATTATGAAGAGGATTAGCATAGTGGTGATGGTCTGTTGGAGTTTGTTGACGAATGTATCGTTGGCGAAAACAGTGGTTAAGAAAGAAAACGGTGGCTGGCAATTGTATGTCGACGACAAGCCGTTTGCGATCAAAGGTGTGACGTTCGGTGGAGATGCAGATAAAGCGACCATCGGTAAAAAATTAAAGGACTTGAAATTTTTGGGTGTGAACACGATCCGGATCTGGGGAACAAATGAGACGACGCCAATTTTGCTCGACAGCGCGAATGCCTACGGCATTAAAGTAATGGTCGGCATCTGGCTGCGCCACGGTCGCCCGGGCATGGAAGCAGACGATAGTTTCGATTACCTTACCGATACCAAAGGCATGGACGACATGTACCGCGATGCCATGGCGGCAGTGAACCGTTATAAAAATCATCCGGGTGTTTTATTTTTTGGTGTGGGCAATGAAGTGTTCCTCAACATCGCGACGGATGCAGAGAAAAAAGTGTACGCACAATTCCTGGAAAGAATTTGCGGCGACATCAAAAAAACAGACGCCGACCATCCGGTCTGTTCGGTAGAAGCCTGGACCTTTGGGTTGAAGTGGTGGAAAGAATATTGTCCTTCCATCGACATCTATGGAATGAATGTATATGGTCCCGGTGTAGATAAAATTCCAGAAGAGATGGTGAAAGAAGGAGTGGACAAACCCTACGTCATCACAGAGTATGGAGTGAGCGGAGAATGGGAAGCGAAAGAAGATAAAAACGGATTGAAGGTCGAACCCAACGATCAGCAGAAATACGAGGTCATTGCAGAAGGGTATAAAAAATGGATCGCAAGTAAACCCAATTGTTTGGGCGTATATGTTTTCCATTACGAGCAAAATAAAAATTTTGGATCGGTGTGGTTGTTGCTCTATTACGGAGACAGCTACCGTCCGGCCTATTGGGCTACGCGGGAAGCCTTTACCGGAAAGAAACCGGTCAACTATATTCCATCTATCAAAACCTTTGAGATGCTGGATTCTAACAAAGCATCAGGCACCTGGGTAAAAGTAAAACTGGATGTCAGTGATGTAGAAAAAGATTCACTGCAAATCAGTTTTCATTACAACCAACGCAACGGCAGTCGCGCGCGCAGAGACCAGGTCAATGTGCTGGAATCGCGTGGCAATTTAAAAGAGGGTTTTGAAATTTTAATTCCCAAAGAAAACGGATTGATCAAAGTGTATGCGTTTGTAAAAGACAGTTATAATAACCTGGGTATTGCGCAAACATCCTTCGTTATAAAAAATGGATTGAGTACAGACAAGTTTGTACCGGGTGCAAAAACGACCTTGCCTTTTTACATTTACAAAGACGGAAAAGATTTGCCTTATATTCCGAGTGCTTACATGGGCGATTTCCAGTACATGCGTGTGGATGCTGAAAATAAAAATTTTGTGAAAGAAGGCACCGCTTCGCTTCGCATCAGTTATGGCAATGGCGGCGGCTGGTTTGGGTTAGGCTTTGTTGATCCGGTGAATGACTGGGGAGACCGTGCAGGAGGATTTGATTTAACAGGGGCGAAAAAATTTACCTTCTGGGCAAAAGCCAGTTCGGCCGATGCGGAAGCGACGATTGGTTATGGCATGATCGATAAGAACAAAGAATTTTTTGATACCGATAAACAATCAAAAAAAATATTGCTGACTACGGAGTGGAAAAAATACGAAATCAACATTCCTAAATCCGCCGGCCTGCGCTGCATCAAAAGCGGACTCGTGATTTATTCTAATGCGGTCGGTTCGCCGTTTTCGATATATATAGATGAGGTAAGGTTTGAATAAAAAAGTGATCAGTGGACAGTTGTCCGTGATCAGATCAGCAATGAATGGTAACCGTATTGGGTTAGATGTTTAACGGGACAATTTTCTCAGATAAGACTTTTTGTAAATGGTTTAAAATAGAAAAAATAGTTTCTCTGATCACTGACAACTGTCCACTGATCACTATAATTTATTATCTTCAAAAGATTTTAAAACGAGTATAAATCCTAACCTATAACCTATGAAAAAACTATTACCCTCTTTTATCCTCCTTGCCGCCTGCTCTGCACAAGTCCTGGCGCAGACTCCTTATTCTATAAACAACGATCTAAACCGAAGCAGCGGTGGAGACAACAACGGCATGGGTTCATCCTTTCTGACCGTTGGTGCGGGTTACCTTGATTCTATTGATGTCATCATCCGTTCGGGTACCAATACTTCTGCCACCGTATATGTGTACGAAGGCAATACTAACGATGCCGGTGCTCTATTGCATCAGGAAACAGTAAGTGGCATTCCTACTGGTACGGAAGCTTACTACCGCATTCATTTTGCTAACAGTGTTGCCGTAGATGCAGCAAGTACATATACTTTTATGGTGTATGATGTGCCTTTGCGTTTTGGTTATGGTGATAACTATGCCGATGGTTCGATGTGGACAGGACAAGGTTTCCTAACAGCAGGTGAACATACCAATGCCGATGTTGATTTTGTGGCGTACATCGGAGCGCAGGTTATTACGGCCAATGCAGATGCGACAGACGGAGAAGCACATTTTCTTTTCGCCGATCACACCATCAGCACGAAAAATTTTGCAGCAGATGAAATCCTGGTGCACGACTTACAAGGTCAACAGATCGCTGGTGGCAAAGGACAATCGCTGGTATTGAGCGAAGCCACAAAAGAAGGACTATACATCGTGTCGGTAAGAAAAGATACGCAGATGTACAAGGCGAAGATTTTTGTGAAAGCAAACTAGTAGAGCGTTTCTCTTTATAATACGTAACACGTTATTTCATCTGTCTTGCCCCTAAATCCCCTGAAGGGGACTTAAGAAAAGTGTGAGTGTGGATTGTGAGTAGTGATGTGAATTCTCCATACTCGCGCTCCATACTCTTTACTGTCAATTCCCCTTCAGGGGATTTAGGGGCGAAACAGTCAGTCATAAAAAAAGCCGTTGCGATTACGCAACGGCTTTCTTATTTCAATGATGTATAAAATTACTTACAAAATATCTTCTTCGTATTCGCTGCAGTTGTATTTCCCAACTCGATCGCTTTATCGATGTCCTGGCAACCGCTTTCTTTCTGACCTATTTTTTGTTTCGCTACACCGCGGTTGTACCAGGCATTGGCGTTGGTTTCATCTAGAGCGATGGCTTTGTCGTAATCTTCTACTGCCCCTTTGAAATCGTTCAATTTCGTTTTAGCCGCTCCGCGGCTGAAGAAAGCAGCACCGTTGTTGGCGTTGAGTTCAATCGCTTTATTGTAATCGTCGGCTGCACCTTTGTAGTCTAGCAATGCTTCTTTCACGCTTGCACGGTTCAGGTAAGCAGATTCAGATTTGGTATCAAGTTCTACCGCTTTGTTAAAATCCAATAAAGCGTTTTTGTAATCTTTGATTCCTTTTCTTGCTGTACCACGGCTGTTGTAGTAAAGAGAAACATTAGGATTCAATGTGATGGCTTTGTTGAAATCTTCCATCGCCGTTTTGTCTTTGATTTGGTCTTTCACAATACCACGGTTGTTGAAAGCCATGTCATTCTTAGGATTCAGTTCGATGGCTTTCGTGTAGTCGTTGAGTGCGCCGGTATCATCACCTTTGTTTTTGTAGAGGTTACCGCGATTTACGTAAGCCAATTCACTTTTTGGATTCAACTCAATGGCTTTGTCAAAATCATACATGGCTTCTGTCTCATCTTTTTCGTTGAGTTTAGCCAGACCTCTATAGATATAACCTTGGTCACTTTGTGGATTCAGTTCAATTATTTTCTCAGCATCGGCTTTTGCACCGGCAAAGTCTTTCAGCGCTGTTTTAGCAATGGCGCGGTTGATGTATGCTCTTTCGTTTTTAGGATTGTTGGCAATGACTTTGGTATAATCTTCAATCGCCTTGCTGTAATTTTTCTGCGCGCTGTAAGCGATGGCTCTTGCACCGATGGCTTCATCATTGGCCGCATTCATGTCGATGGCTTTGGTGTAATCTTCGATCGCACCGGCGAAATCACGGGTTTCGCTTTTCGCATTGCCACGGCTTACATAAGCGCTTTCGTTTTTAGGATCCAGTTCCAGTGCTTTGTTGTAATCAACGATAGCCCCTTTATAATCTTTACTGGCTGTTTTTGCGATGCCTCTTTTTACATAGACATCGTTTTCTGTCGTTTTCAATTCTACCGCTTTGTTGTAATCCCCCAACGCCCCTTTGAAATCTTTGGTTTCCGCTTTCGCTACACCGCGGAAGAAATAGGTATCACCATCGATGGGATCGAGCGCGATGGATTTGGTATAAAAGCCGATAGCAGCTTTGAAGTCTTTCAATTGCGCCTTGGCATAACCGTTGCGGTCCAAAGCCTCTTCATTGGAAGGGTTGAGCGCAATGGCTTTTTCATAATCGGCGGAAGCCTTGGTATAGTCGTCAAGACCGGCGTTCGCGATGCCGCGTTGAAGGAATGCGTATTCATTTTTGGGATCGAGTTCAATGGCTTTGGAATAATCTTCGATCGCACCGGCGTAATCTTTGGCTTCGAGTTTAACGTCAGCACTTTTATTGAGTTTTTTGGCGTTTTGGCTAAAGGCCATGGTGCTGATGAGCAAACCCGCCACAATGAGATGGACTGTTTTCATGCGTGTTGTGTTGTTGTTTTAGTTGAAAAAGAAATCGTTTAAAATATAAAAGGTGTTCATCCCGAAGCTTCGGGATACTTGTATTTCGATTCAGGCTATCTTTCATCTAGCAGATGAATGCGGTGAGCTCGTATCACCAACTGTCTCGCCCCTAAATTTGTAAGAGTGAAGAAACAGAGCGGAGAAAGAGTCGCTCTCTGCTCTGTTTCTTCACTCTTCCCTAAAAGGGGACTTGCCTATACATTGCTTCAAAATAAATATAAGTTATTTTTTTAAGGAACAAAGGAAAAAGTAGTAAGTTATCCGTGAGAAGCAGCAAGTTGGAAATTCGGAAAGTACTTACTGCGCAGTATTTACAAAGCTATTTAGTATGGAAAAGCTCACCTTATCGCGTCCGACCCTTCGTTGGAGAGCACAAATGGACGAGGACGATCATTTTTTCTCTCATGAGATCATTCATGAAAGCGACAAACTGCTGGACAGTTATTTGTTTGCGCTGGAAAAAGCCATCGATGACGAAGCCGTCTGGCAGGCGATAGAAAAGGTAGTGACCGATTTCGATGCACTGAATGTAGACTATGAATTCTTCATCAAAGAACAAGAGAGCGAAGAACTCACGACCTACATCAAAAGAGCCGCCGAAGCGGCTGGCCTGATCTACGAAGGCGATGTGACGGAAGAGTGGCGATTGGAGTGGTAAAGCAGAGAAAGAGAAACAGAGCGGAGAAAGAGTAAAATCCCTTTCAAATTCCTGTAACCCGTGTCATAACTTTTTTCGTACACAGGAGAACCACTTATCCTGAACCGTATGAAAAAGCTCCAGCAAAGTACCCTCGCCATTTTATTCCTTTTGGTCCTGATATCTTTTACGGTTCCGGCTGCTGTATACATTTGCCTTTCACCCGGCCGCTAGCCAATATGTTTTTGATTGTTCGTGTCGTAAAGAGCATTAAAGGATAATAACTGTGTACGATTTTACCAACCTATAAAAACACCAATCCTCATTTTCCCCATTCAACAAACTATTTCCCACTGGCACACCCTTTGCCTTATCCTTACTTGTAACAAATACTTACAGTCATGGAAAAGTCAATCAAACGTACGGTGCAAAGCGCCGTTGATTATACTGCCAGCAAAATTTTCTCTAAGTATCCTTCTGTAAGGAAGGCGGTAGAGAGAGCGACAAACCGTTACCATGCAAGACATTCACATGCGATGCTATACTCCGGTCTAGCCTTGGTCGCCGCTAGCGCGGCTTACCTCATGGTGAAAAACCGCGGTGCCTTAACAGCGAGCGTCGTAGATTTCATTGCAGAAAGAACGGGTCTGATGACTTCGCCTAAAGCGTAGTTGCAGAGTATGCGTTTCACATTGTGCCCGCAAATCCCATTGCTTCATCCGGCACAAGAAAAATAGTCCCGCCCAAAGCGAGACTATTTTTTTTTGCATGATGGGTAATGGACTGAGGATAATTTTTCCGAAATAAAAATAACAGGTTTCATTTTTTAGCAGTTATATGCATTTATTCTTCTGGCATAGGCTTTGTAAAATCTTATTCGGTATAACAAAAACATTTTACGATCATGGAAAACACCGTCAACGCTACCCTTCATAACCTTGTGGACATTGCCACAGAAAAATTATTCTCCAATCCCAGAGTGGAAGAGGCGAAAGAAAAATTCAACAAATACGTTCATCCTAAAAAATCTTCTAACAACACCTTATTGTACTCAGGTCTGGCCATTGCGGCGGCAGCTGGTGCAGCTTACCTGATCTACAAAAACCGCGAAGCAATCAGAGAATATGCTTCGGGCTTGTTGGATCAGATCAATGAGTTGAAAGCAAATTTAGAAAACGAACAAGGAGCAAGCAGAGATGTATAAGTTGCATGCCTTCTAGCGAAAGCATCAATTAAACAAACAATAAAATCCAGCTTCTTTGAGGCTGGATTTTTTTATGCGGTTCATTCGAATTATTGTTGAACAGAATCATCTGACGTTTCATTCGTATGATTAACTTTAAGCTGTTCAACACGTATAATTTTTCATGCCCTACATTTCACAAATCGAAATCTACGCTTCCCCGATTCCACTCAAAGAACCTTTTGTGATTTCTTTGGGACCACTCACACACGCAGAAAATGTAGTGATCATGCTGCGCACGAAAGAAGGATTGACGGGCTTCGGTGAGTGCAGTCCCTTTCTGACAATCAATGGAGAAAGCATGGGTACGGCAGTAGTGGTGGCGCAACTGCTCGCTAAGGCATTGAAAGGAAAAGAGGCGCTGGACATAGAAGGCTGCTCGGCCTTGATGGATAAAATCATTTACGCCAACTCCAGCATCAAGAGTGCCTTTGACATGGCCTTGTACGACATCGCCGCGCAGCATGCAGGGTTGCCTTTGTATGCATTTCTTGGTGGAAAGAAAAATAAAATGGTGCAGACCGATTATACGGTCAGCCTTGGTCCTATCGATAAGATGGTGAGCGATGCACAACGCATCAAAGACAGAGGGTTTGAAATCATCAAAGTCAAACTGGGCGGTAAAAAAGAAGAAGACATTTTGCGCATGCAAGGCATCCGCGCGCAGGTTGGAAACCATATCAAATTGCGCATAGATGCCAACCAGGGATGGACAAGAACAGATGCGATAGACATTTTAAAAACGATAGCACCTCTTGACATTCAACATTGCGAAGAACCTATACCACGATGGGAGTTCATGCAATTGCCTTTCTTAAGAAGAGAAAGTCCCATTCCCATCATGTCAGATGAATCCTGTTGTGATCACCACGATGCCAAACAGTTGATAGACCTGCATGCATGTGATGCACTCAATGTAAAACTGGGAAAGTCGGGTGGAATTTTCAAGGCCTTGAAAATTATTCGACTGGCAGAACAAGCCAAACTCAACCTTCAGATCGGCGGATTTTTAGAATCACGTCTGGCTTTCACGGCTTCGGCGCACCTGGCCTTGTGTAGCGATCGCATCCTGCATTATGATTTTGATACACCGATGATGTTCATGGAAGATCCTGTGCTGGGTGGTATTCAATACGGAGATAAAGGCATTGTTCATATACCAGATATACCTGGCATCGGTGCGAGTATAGACGAAGCCTATTTGAAGCGGTTGGAAAAAATTGTGGTGTGATTTTTTTGACAGCAGATTTTATGGCGAATAAATTTTTTATAAGAGAAGCATTTATACTTGCATAAGCCACCTGCATTTGGGCACTAATATCTACAACTGGTTTGTTTCCGCAGTTGATCATAAACAACTTCTACTTGTTGAACGATGCTCTGTATCCATTGATAACAGGACTGTACAGCGTATGTATAAGAACATAAAAGGATAAAATTCCGAGCGGCATGCTCTTTGAATGTCTTGATTCTAAATCAATCGGCTCAAATAAAATCTAATTGTATGAAAAAATTATGTATCGCATTCAGCATGCT
The DNA here is from genome assembly GCA_028288365.1 of Chitinophagaceae bacterium. Taxonomy (GTDB): domain Bacteria; phylum Bacteroidota; class Bacteroidia; order Cytophagales; family Cytophagaceae; genus JACMQM01. Next base: position 32,897 of record JAQBNU010000027.1, read on the forward strand.
GCTGTTGACAGCATTTGCCGCACAGGCGCAAGAAACATCTGTTGGTATTACAGCAGGCTTTGGTCACTCCTGGCTGTCGAATCAGGACGGTAAAACTTTATTTCATCCGTCTTTAAACATAGGCGGAACATTCATCTATAGCACCGCTACCCATTGGGGATTTGGCTTCGATGTCAAATATTCCAGAGAAGGCAATCATGTGCGTTACTCTCCATCCGATAATACAGTATGGAATAACCTGGATTATGTTCGTGTCCCGGTTCGTGTGACATATTTCTTCAATACCCTTGATAGCAAAATCCGTCCAAAAATTTCCTTGGCTCCAACCATGGGCTTCTTGGCAGCGGCACATTACATCGCACACGATGGCAATGGGCGTGAGTATGCGAACGTGAGTAACAAAGACAATGTCAACGGATTTGACTTTGGTTTAAACGCAGCGATTGGCGTGAACTTCCGTGTGACAGAAAGAATGTGGTTCACAACAGAATTGGCGTATTACAATGGTTTTGCTAATGTGAGCAAAAGTGGCAACACAGCATTGAACCGTAATGCCAACATCAACCTAGGTCTTACTTATGGCATAGGAAAATAATCATAGGATTCTATTCCTATGCAGAAAGGGAGTTGCAGCGACTGCAACTCCCTTTCTGTTTTCTGGTATTTGAAAAAAGGAATACCGATTTTTACCAGATGAACATCAACGAATTCCTGATCAAACGTTATCGCCTGTCGCAGGAAGAGAGCGTTGTTTTTTTGCAGGAACATGAAGTGTTGATCAATGAAGAGAAAGCCAGTCAGCGTCAGAAGTTAGACAAAAGAGACAGCTTGATGATTGATCGGCAACTCATCCGTGAAGCGGCAGCCTATAGCTATTACGCCTTCTACAAACCACGTGGTATCGAGTGTACCTTGAATCCTGAGATTGCAGATAATTTATTGAACATCCTTCCCTTCGGTGAACATGTATATCCCATCGGGCGATTGGATAAGGAATCGGAAGGTTTGTTGATCCTGACCAACGACGGACGATTGTATAAAGACATTGCCTTTGCCGATCGCTTCAAAGAAAAAGAATACGAAGTGGCTGTTGATCGTTCACTTACAAAAGAGGCTTTACATCAGCTTTCACAAGGTATTCTCATCAAAGGTCAATTGACCAGATCGGCAATTGTTCGTGTGATAGACGACACACATTTTAATATTGTATTGACACAAGGAATCAACCGCCAGATTCGGCGTATGTGTTACAAGTTGGGTTATGAGGTGCTTTCGTTAAAGAGAATACGCATTGCGAAAATTGTAGTAGGACAATTAAAACCAGGAGAATATAAGTTGTTAAGTAAAGAAGAAAATTTTTGAATAACTTGCATTGCGCTATACCATCCTCTATCATGCAAACGTTTAAGAAAGTACTGCTTTACATCGCTTTGTTTTTCATCTGGCTGATCAGCAGCTATTGCATCATTACCACTAATTTCTTTGAGTTTAATTTTCCGATGAGTCTGTTGTTTTTGTTTCTTCCTATCGGCGGTGTAGCTGTGGCAGCATTTTATCTGAGAAAAAAATAGCACGAACAATGAAGACCTTCCTTTTTTTTGGTTTGTTTTTCCTTTTGCATGTTTCTTTGCAAGCACAAGGAATAACGATTCAACAATTGCCTTGCGGAGTTTGGGGTCAGGAAAATTGGACGGCGTATACAGAAGAGGATCTTCGAAGCCAACTCTTTCCGGCACCGACGAACATACAAGATTACTACCTGAACCCGGTTCATAATGATATACTTTCTTTATCCAACGACAGTGATGCCGGTTACATCAATAACATTCAATGCATCCGTTGGGCGCTGGAGGCGGTCGATACACCTTATAAAGTAACGATCAGTGAAAATGGAAAAAGAATCATATTGTACGATGCGGTGACAACAGGCTGCGGCTTGATTTTATTTCCCGACAGTTTATTGCATTCCAGGTTCTCTACCTTGCAGGTGGTGTTAGAGCGACAGGGTCATCCTACCTCTTATTTTTCCTGGGTGGCCATGCTGAAAGGACAACGTAACAAATGGATGAACAACTTGCACAATTGTGGAGACATCTACCAGCAGGTGGATCTGTTGCTGAGGTATCAAAAATATAGAGAAGCCTTGTCGATGCTGGAGATAGAAAAGCTGCGAAGAGGCAATGATCCTGTTTTTGATAAATTATACTGGAAGACCTTGAGCAGAATTAAAATATGTCCGCTGGTGCTTTACAGAAATTATAATTTGGCTCCCGATATCACCCGATAACTGATTACGCTATTACTTATGAAGCCTGTTCACCTTGTCATGGTTATTTCTGTGGCTACCATTTTAATCACCACCAGCATCTATTACCTCCTTCAAAAAAGAGAAAATAAGTTGTGGACTGTTTTCATTTAATTGGTGTAAAACAAAAACAAATGGTGTGATCATTGCGACATAAGTTTTTTTTAATTTTTCTCACATCCTTCAGTTAGCCACTGATTAGCCATAAACCAATTTTCACCGAAGATCAATTGCGATCTGTTTGTTTACATTAGGGAAGAAGTGTTGTCTTGTATATATTGGTAAGTGTATAACACAATTGAAAACGAGCGAAAGCCCTTTCGTTTGTTCTCAACCAGCTAAAAACAATGCTTTTATGACCCACATGAACAGCCTGCTATGCAGTTTGCTGCTATTCCTATTTACCCTGAGCGCGCAGGCCACGACACGCACCGTAACCAGTGTATTGGATAATGGAACGGCTGGTACCCTGAGAACAGTCCTTTCCGCATCTGCTAATGGAGACATCATCCAGTTCAACATTACCGGTGCAAGTCCACATGTGATTTCGCTTGCTTCTGTGATAGCCATTACGCAAAGTAATCTAACCTTGGATGCCACCACGCAATCGGATTATACTTGTGGCAATCCGACCGTAGTCATTGATCTGGCATCTCCCTACCCTTCTACATTTACCGTACAGGGAACCGGGAATATAATCAAAGGCATTTCTTTTCGTAATCTGCTATTTGCCTTCAATGGAGGAGGATCTCATCAGGTATTGGGTTGTTGGTTTAACCTTAACGACACAGGTGCTGCTATCTCAGGCAATAACATTGGCGCAAGTCTCATGACATTCACTAATTCTACCGGTAATACCATTGGTGGCACAGCTTGCGGAACACGCAATGTTTTTTCTATGGGTGGAGCAACCTATACTTATCAGGGTGCGATCAGAGTCAACTCGGGCTGCAACAATACTATTTTTCGAGGAAATTATTTCGGTACAGATAAGACCGCAATGACGTTACTGAATCAAAACAGCGATCATATCCTTTGGATCACAAACTCCACCGGTGTTACGATAGATCAGAATGTCATCTGCGGAGCACAACCAGTTGGTGCGATTGGCGGCTTTGGTATTTATACGGATGGTGCCAGTGCCAATGGATTAACTATAACGAATAATAAAATAGGCGTGCGTTCAGACGGCACCGACGGCGGAGCCACGTGGGGCAATGCATACGGAGGTGCTGCTGTTGAATCGACCACGTGCAATAGTTTTACATTCAACAACAATATCGTTTGTCGGAATGGATTGGTTGCCGGTGCAGACATTCAGAAGTGTGGCTTGTACCTGAAGTCTTCTTGCGCAACGGTGAACATAAAAAATAATTTCGTTGGCATCACGCCTACATACCAATTGGCGGGCAATTACTTTACTGGTATTTTCGTCAATGGAACATGCAGCAATGTTACGATCGACAACAACTACATTGGCAACAACGGTTACACACTTGGCAATGGCGATGAATCACACGGACTTTCTTTGGAACAATCGTGTACCAACGTCAGCATTACCAATAACTATATCGGCACGAACGCTGCGAGTGCGGATCTTGGCAATGGTTGTTCAGGCATTACCATTTCGGGAGGTAGCAATTATACCATCACTGGAAACATCGTCAGCTTTAACAAAGGCAAGCGTAGCACCATTCCAAACGCAGGTATCGTGTTTACCGCTACGACAGATGTGGTGGTGCAAGGCAATACGCTGGGTGGTGGACTCATTGCGGGTGTTGGTCCTGCGGGACAAAATAACCAGGGTAATAATTTAGATGGAGGCGCAGGACTTTTTATATCAGGAGCTTCAGCCCGTTTCAGAATTGGTGGCATGAGTGCGGGGCAACAAAATAAAATTTCTTACAACAGAGGCAATGGCATAGAAGTACAAAATGGAGACTATATCGAGATGCGCTGGAACAGTTTGTTTTGCAACGGTGCGAAAGCCATCGATTTGAATTATGGAACTGCCGCCGCCGCCAATAATAATTTCGGAAACGGTACAGTCAGCATCACGACTCCTGCCAGTGTGCCGCCATCCGGACTATCTGGTACACGGCCAGCAAACAGCATCATGGATGTATTCGGTACGGGCTCTTGCGCCAGCAGTTCTTCCTGCATCGTACAATCGGAATACCGTTACACCAATACGTATGTACCAGCTACTTCAGGCGTAGCCGGTACGACCTGGTCTTATGTCAATGGAAGTACGATGTACAATGACCTTAGCGCGCAAGCTACCGGAAGTGGTGGAGATTGCAACTTGACGTATTGTCGTACGTCGGAGTTTGCTCCCTGTATAGACAATGTACTTCCGGTCACTTTGGTTCGATTCGATGTTACACGTGAAGGTGAAACGGCGGTGCTGAACTGGCAAACGGCGCAGGAAAAAAATGCGAGTCACTTCGTCATTGAACGTAGCAGTGATGGACAACATTTCACACCGATAGGTAGCGTATCGGCTACGGGTACAGAAACATCCGGTCAGCAGTATCATTACACAGATGAAGAAGCCATGAAAGGAACTTCATACTACCGTCTGCGTGAAGAAGATTTGGATGGTCAATTGTCGTACAGTGAAATCAGAGTCCTGTTTGTAGAAGAACCAGTTTCCTTTTACACCAGTCCCAATCCCAACAACGGAAATTTTAACGTTCATCTTTCAGGACTGGCTGCTGCCGTCACCTTGCAAGTACACGACTTATTAGGAAATTTAGTATATACTCAGCGTTTAATCTTAACTTCGCAACAAGCAACGATACCAGTAACGCTGAGTGGTCAGCACATCGGTATGTATGTTGTGAGTGTAACAGACGGCCAGACCAGGCATGTGTCGAAAGTTACGGTAGAGTAATACGAAAGAATCATCAGCACATGAACGGCACCATCAGAGCCAACATCAAACCCGGTGCCCGGGTAAAAATTGTTTTGAAGAAAGACCAGAAGAAAGGCACATTAACAGAAGGCATTGTAAAAGATTTATTGACCAGTGTTCCCAAACATCACCGTGGCATCAAGGTCAGGCTGGAAGATGGCCAGATCGGAAGAGTGCAGGAGATCATCGAAGAGGAAGATTCCTTATAAGTTTTTTGAAGGAGCTTGGCTTGTATTTTGTGTAAGGAAGAGAAAAACATCTTCTACATGAAAGAGCAAAGCTACCAGCACCACATTCGCTATTATACCACGCATCACTTTATTTTTTATCCGGTAGTATTGGCGGCTACAATGAGTTGTGTTTATTTTTCTTTTCATGATGTGCCGAATCGGTTGATTTGGCTGGCATTGACAGGTACTTTACTGATGATCGCTTGGTTGTCTTATATGCTGAGACAGCATTATGCACTCAACAATCAAAACCGAATTGTCAGATTGGAAATGCGTTTCCGCTATTATGTATTGACGCACGAACGTTTCGAACCGATAGAAGCGCAGTTGACCTTGAGTCAATTATTTGCTTTGCGCTTTGCCTGCGACGAAGAACTACCTGCGCTTGTGCAACGTGCGTTAAAAGAAAGTCTTTCCCCTGATCAGATCAGATCAAACAAGCGGTGCGGACCTGGTTGCCGGATCATATGAGGGTATAATTTATTAGTTAGAAATTAATTCTATCCAGTTATTAAATTCTTTTCCGCAAGGACTCCTATAATAGTAATAATAAATACCATCGCTGAGTGAACTACCGTCAAATTCATTCTGGTAATTGTTGTTTTGATACACCATATTTCCCCAGGAATTAGCAACTGTGAAAGTTCCTCCCAACAAATCATGGTGAAGGTGAAAAGTATCGTTTTTACCGTCTCTATTTTTGGTGATTAGATTAGGAAAAAAATTATCTGGTTGACGAATAGAAACATTTATTGTATTTGTTTGAAGAGTACATGCACCAAAGCTTACAGAAAGGTTGTAGTTTCCAGCTGTCGAAACACTAAGAGAAGAATTAGTGGAGCCGTCAGACCATAGGTAAGAAAATAGATTGTCAGTAAGAGGAGAAGACAATAAAATACTTTCACCTGGACAAAGAATAGGATCTGTACCTATCGTTGCATTAGAAGGGAAAGCATTAACGGACGTTTCGACTCTAAGACTACAAATATCTTTTGTAATGTCTACCCAGTATTTGCCAGGTGTTGATATCGTAATAGTTTCAGAAGTATCGTTTGTTGACCAATGATACTTATATCCAGGATTTCCAGCATCTAGTATTAATGGTGTAAGATTGCAAAATTCATAATATGGAAGAAGAACATTATTATTCGAGGTGCAAATCAAAGATGAACACGTATTTGTCACATTTAGTATAGTGTCTTGAATGAACGGAGTCATGGAATATCTCTCGCCATAATAACTATTAAGTGTATTAACAGAAATAGTGGTGGGGTTAATATTTGCAATAGAGTAGGCGAAAGTATTAGACGAGCAATTAAGTCCGATATTACCATTATTGTCTGTTCTTACAATATAAATGTCCTTACCTCCACTACCATTTTTTGTGAAGCCACAGGCAATCGTACCATTTACTCCAACGGTTTTAAGATCAGCGAAGGAATCATCTTTTACTCCACCATATGTTTTTGACCATAATAAATTTCCATTGTCGTCGCAACGAAATAAAGAACCATTATATCCTAAACTATTTCCCATGTCAGAAGAACCAGCAACGGTAATTTCTCCGTTAGGAGAATAGGCTAAAGAAAATGATTCATCATAATTCCTTGTTCCGAATGCTCTAGACCATATAGTATTTCCTGTAGTATCAAATTTATAAATCCAAATATCACGACTCCCAATACTTGCTGATTCAGTTTCACCAATGGCAAGAAAAGAAGAACCATGCGAAGAGCAATTGTAAAAACAGCTATAACCAGTGTTAAAGCTGTTTACTCTTGACCACTGAAATAATCCATCATGTGCTATTTTACTGATGATACCAGAACTTAAACCTGTGCCAAAGCTATTGGTATAACCTACAACCATATATCCATCATCAGATTCACTGAACCCATAATAAGTTTCATTATTTCCTCCGTCATAAACATTATACCATTCAAGAGAACCTGTACTATCTGTTTTCATAAGGACTGCATCCGAATACGGAGACGACAATAATTGATTGTTTCCAGCCATTAAAAAGCCTCCGTCTTTTGTAATGCTTAGAAAAGATGGACCGCCATTATCATAAGTACTTTGCCATAACAAATTTCCGTTGACATTAAATTTTGCTAATGTATAGCACAATGCGTTTGCCTGAGGACCTGTATTCACGACAACTTCGCCACCTACAATATATCCATTGTCACAGGTTTGTCTTACTGCTCTTCCACAGTCGTTACCAGCATTCTTAATTATACGGAACCATTCTTGTTGACCAAGACTATCAATTTTCATTATAAAAATATCGAAATCTATTCCTCCAGCCTTTGTTCTTCCTGTAACGACAAACCCCTTGTCGTTTGTGTTTTCTATGAAATAAGCCTCATCGTCATATGCACTTCCATAGGTTTTTTCAAAATAAGTCTGACTATATAGTGTTCGTGAAATATAAAAAAGGGAAAGCAAAAAAATCTTGAACTTCATATATACTATTTCTGCGTGAAAGCGATTGTTAACTCAAAGGAACTATCCAATAACGTTTCGCTATTTTATATAGTATAGATAAGGTGTATTATGTAAAGTAATTTTATTTATCTTGAATCCATGAGCACAGTCATCCTACAACGATTTAACAGTCCCATAGAAGCCAACATTGTCAAAGGACTCTTGGAAGCGAACGGTATTTTTTCTTTTCTGCAAGACGAACATTCTATTGGTATTAATCCCTTGTATAACATTGCGCTGGGAGGCATCAAGTTGATTGTTACGGCTGAGGATGAGGAACGCGCAAGGACGCTTCTTTCGCAACCAATCGATTGAACAGAGCCAGTCGTTTGGTAATATTCTTCGACAACTCTTCGGTCAACACATCATGAGCATGCAAGCGCCATCTCCAGTTGCCATGCAAGGTAGAAGGTCTGTTCATGATGGCCTCCTCTCCCAGACCCAACATATCCTGCACCGGCCAGATGGCTACTTGTGAAACAGAAGCAATGGCCATGCGAATAAATTCTATAGAAGCAGTGTTTGCTGTTATTTCTTTGTCAAAATAAACAGAAACACGTTGTTTTTTTTCTTCGTCTATTTCATTGTCATACCAACCGCGTACAGTGTTGTTGTCGTGGGTGCCCGTATACACCACGCCGTGCGGCACATGATGGTGAGGACTGTGAATGCTTTCCGGTGTAAATTCCATAAACGCAAATTGCAAAATTTTCATACCCGGCAAATGAAACTCATCCATCAGGTTCCATACCGGTTGATCGATGTCACCGAGATCTTCAGCAATGAAAGGCATGTCATCGTAATGCTCTTTTACTATTTTGAAGAAATCAGAACCTGGTCCTTTCATCCATTTGCCATTGACAGCAGTAGATTCGGAGGCATCGACTTCCCAAAAGGCGGAAAAAGCCCTGAAGTGATCCAGTCGAATATAATCGCACATGTTCAAAGTTTGTTTGATGCGATTGACCCACCAACTGTATTGATCTTTTTTTAATTCTTCCCATTCATAAACAGGCATACCCCATAATTGACCGGTATCGGAAAACAAATCCGGAGGAACGCCGCATACTTTATCGGGTCTTTTATCCGTAGTGAGTTTGAAATAATTAGGATGTACCCACACGTCGCTACTGTCGTGGCTTACGTAGAATGGCATGTCTCCAATAAATCGGATGTTACTTTGCTTGCAATAGGCACGAAGTTCATCCAGCTGTCGGAAGAACACATACTGTAAAAATTTTTCTTTGTAAATTTCGTTGCGCAGTTCAACAGCAATGTCTTCCAAAGCCTTTGCTTCACGATCTCTCAGAGGAGCAGGCCATTCTAACCACCAGCAATCATTAAAATGTTTTTTCAAGGCGACAAACAAAGAAAAATCATCGAGCCAGTATGCCTGTTGAGTGCAAAACGATTCAAACGGTTTCTGGTCTTGTTGTTGAAAGGTAAGAAATGCTTTTTCCAGTAGTTCTGTTTTATAGGGAAAGACTTTATCAAATTCCACAAAGTGTTTTTCAAAATAACCAGGATGCAGATCTTCTGGTTTTAAGAGTTTTTCTTTGACCAATTGATCAGGACTGATGAACAAAGGGTTTCCTGCAAAGGCTGATAAACAGCTGTAAGGAGAATAACCTCTGCCTGCGTCGGTATAATTGAGAGGAAGCGTTTGCCAGAAATAGATCCCGGTCTGTTGAAGAAAATCTGCAAAGGCATAAGCGGCAGGTCCAAAATCTCCTATGCCATATGGTGTATAAAGGGAAGAGATGTGAAGAATGACTCCGCTGCTTCTTGGTATGTCCATTGTAATGAATATATGTAAAACTGGTAAGTGAGATTCAAGAACCATGCGAAAGACAAAAGCCATGGGGTATAGCCTCTACAACAGAAACTCAAGCAATCCTCTGGGCATTTAATTGCTCAATTTGTCAAAGGCTTTGCCAGATGAGCAAAATCATTGCGAAGAACCTATAAAATTTATTATTTTGATTTTGAAGCAAACAAACAAAGTTTGTCGTACTTGTTGATCCTCAAATAGAAAATAAAAATGGAATTCATAGATTACTATAAAACGCTGGAGCTGCCTAAAACGGCAACGGATGCAGAGATCAAAAAGGCATACCGTAAACTGGCGCGTAAACATCACCCCGATCTGAATCCCAATGACAACGCGGCTAAAGTAAAATTTCAGCAAATCAACGAAGCCAATGAAGTATTGAGCGATCCGGAGAAAAGGAAAAAATACGACAAGTACGGCAAAGACTGGCAACATGGTGAGGAATATGAAAAGGCTCGCCAACAGCAAGGACAACGTGCGCAGAGTAGCGGTGGATCGTACAATTACAATACCTCGTCAGGAGAAGATTTCTCCGATTATTTCGAATCGCTGTTTGGCGGTGCAGGTGGCCGAAGAGGAAGTCAGCCTAAATACCGTGGACAAGATATACAAGCCGAATTGCAGTTGACCTTGCAAGAGGCATATGCGACGCATCAACAAACATTAAAAGTAGATAAGGCCATACGCATCACCGTTGCTGCAGGAGTAGAAAATGGACAGACCATTAAGATCGGCGGCCACGGCGGTCCAGGTGCAAACGGTGGTCCGAGTGGTGACCTGTATCTTACCTTTGTCATCAGCAACGATACCAAATTCAAGCGTGATGGAAATGATTTGTATACCAATATCACATTGGACTTGTACACGGCGGTATTGGGTGGAGAAATTACGATAGACACCTTTGACGGAGGGAAAGTAAAGTTGATGGTAAAACCGGAAACACAAAACAACACGAAGGTAAAGCTAAAAGGCAAAGGATTTCCAATCTATAAGAAGGACGGGCAGTTTGGCGATTTGTACCTCACGTACCAGGTGCAACTTCCGACCAATCTGACGGAACGCGAAAAAGAATTATTCAAAGAACTCGCTAACAAAAAATAATATGGAAAAAGAAGAATTGATCTCCATCCAGCAATTTTGTACGCATTACAACATAGAGTTTTCTTTTCTGGACTCCTTGCAGGAGTTTGGTTTGCTGGAAATCGTCACCATAGAAGAAACACGATTTGTGCCGATAGAAAAAATAAAGGACATCGAGCAGTTCATGCGCATGCATTACGAACTCGAGATCAACCTGGAAGGCATAGACGCCATCTCACACTTGTTGCGACAAATGACAAGCCTGCAGCAAGAGATCATTACTTTGCGCAATCGCCTGAATCGTCATGAAGAAGAATAGGGTATGGATGAGGCCGCATTGTTAAAAGAGTACGGAAAAGATTTTTTATATGTACAGGAATCGCAAATTCCTTACTCAGGGAAAGGACTTTTTATTTCGGTCGGTAAAAAGAAAGGCGAGATCATAGCACTGTTTAAAGGAGAGGTGCTTTCTTTCGAAGAAGCAGAAAAGAGAGCATTGAAAAACGAAGACGGTTATTTTATCAATATGCTCAATGGAACCATTCTGGATTCCATGCATGTAGAATGCTTTGCAAAATATGCCAACGATGCACACGGTCCGGCAAAAGTACCATTCAAGAGCAATGCGGAAATACGCCTCAATGGCACGGTCGACAGCGCCAGCTTAGTCGCACTCCGGGACATTCGTGAAGGAGAAGAAATCTTCTGCAGCTATGGGAGAAAGTACTGGAAGAATTTTATGAGTAAGCAGAAAAATGATTGAATCAACGACTACTTGTTGGCGAGACGCCGACATCGAGCGTAATCGCATTTTTTAACTATAAGACATCGATTTTTTAGTAAAACAAAAGCATTCAGAATGTAACCAGAATTACCCGCTATCTTTCTTCCATGACACTAAAGAATCGCTTTCCGAAAAATGTACCATCGGTTTTGTTGCTGCTGTTCATAGCTGCTGTTTCGGCACTCTTAACTTCCTGCGCCGCTACATCTGTTTCTTCTGACTATAATCGTTCGCTGGATTTCAGACAATATAAAACATTTGCCTGGTTGCCCAAGACACACGATCCCAAAAACGACAGTCAGTTTGACAACCAGATTGTAGAGACGAATATCAAGAACCTTGCGAGCGGGGAACTTAAATCACGCGGCTATTCAGTGGATGTAGACCAACCGGATTTGCTGATTGACTTTTATGTAGAGGTCGCGAATAAAGTAGACCACGTGACTACACCTGTTTATAATTATGCGTACAACTACAATAATTATAATAACAATGGCTACAACAACAATTACAACAGGCCTTATAACAACAACATTTATTCCAATAACAATTCATATTATAACAACAACTCCTACCTGAGCAGTGGTACGCCTGTGATCACCAATTATGTGACACAGGATGTTCCGTACGAACAAGGTACACTAACGATACTGATCATTGATCGCAAAACGAATGACTTGCTTTGGAAAGGCTGGTCTGTCGGAGTAGTCACCGATGAATCGAGTTTTGAATACGAACTGCCTTCGGACATACGAAGATTATTCAAGCAATTTCCCGTACCGGTGATTCCTGCTCCGAAAAAAAAGTAAAAGATAATAAAGCCAGTCCTTAGGGGTTGGCTTTTTTTGTTGGAATGAAATAAACAATTGTTATTATCTTTGGCTGCAACATTTCTATTCATCATGTACACTCTTCCTCTTACCAATCTGCTTGTCTTTTACGGACTGTTTTTAATTCTCTGTGGTATTGTCTCCGTTATATTCATTGGCCTGAAAGCCAAGACTGCTTTGATATCGGGCAGTACAGCGGGAGGTTTGTCTTTATTGATTGCGTTTCTTTATTCCGCGAATGCAGCTGGTATGGTTTACGCGGGATTGTTTTTAGCCTTGGCGTTGTTCATTGTATTTTCCTGGAGAGCAACGAAAACATTGTTTCGTTTGTTTGAAATCATTCCTACACAACACGAAGAGTTGAAAGGCAAAGGGATCGCTTTTCTCATCATCTCATTGATGGCCGTCGTGTCCATAGTCGTATTTATCTTACAGTTGATCTTTATATAATCGCGTCTCTAAAGGTTGTATAACAAAAAACCTCATCAGTAAATGATGAGGTTTTTTTATTTAGATGATCAGAAGTCATTACGCATTATAAACTGCCGCAAATTCCTTCGCGAAGTCTTCCAGCTTTGTTTTAGCCAGTGTTGGTTTATTTTTATAATAGTCCTCGAACATTTTTCCGTTTCTTACGGCCTGACCCATTTCCACATAATTATCAGCGATCTCTTTTGGCAATCCTGCGCCAGTCATGCCCGCCAGACTTTCTTCGTCTTTGAAGTCGATCCATGGAAGATCTGCTTTGCCAATGGCAGTACCTAATACTTTGGCGATTTCACCGGTGCTTTTTTCATCGCTTACCACATAACGGATGCTTTTTCCGGTAAAGGAAAGAGACAGTAATTCTTCTGCAGCAGCTTCTGCAATATCTTTTGGATGTACCATGACAATCTTTGTTCCTTCCCCGTAGTTACCGCCAATGATACCATGTCCCTTGATCATAGGAATGTTAGCCAGCAGGTTGAGGTAGAAAAATCCTGGACGTAAATGTTTGATGTGTACACCTTCGAGTTTGTTGAGCGCTTCTTCCACAAAAAACAATCCGCTCACTGGTCCGCAACCTGTGGGCATATGCGCGCCGATGCTGCTTAAGTTGACGACATGTTTTACACCAGATGCCTTAATGGCTTTTGCATAGATATGGCCGGTTTCAGCAATGAAACCTTTCCAGTCGGATGCTCCAAAATTTGGAGGAACCATCGTATAGACTGCATCTGCTCCACTGAAAGTAATGGCAAGAAAAGATTCGTCGTTTACGGAACCTATGGCTGCTGTGGCGCCCAGTGCTTCGATGGCCGCTTTGTTGGTGGACTTAGAGGTGATGACAGTGACCTCATGACCCGCGGCCACGAGTTTTTGAGTCAATGGTTTACTGATATTTCCGAGTGATCCTATGATGACGTATTTCATAATTGTAAAAAGAGTTTGGTTGAATTGATGAACAAAAGTATATTTGTACTTACTTTAATACAAGTACTCACCCTAAAGTATGTATCGATATGACCACGATCAAACTTTCCTCTACCAACCAATTGAATAAGCAGCAGGCGCTTAGTGCTTGTCCGGTGTCTTTCACTTTAAGTAAAATAGGTGGTCGTTGGAAGCCGCTGATCATCTATAACCTTATGGATGGGGTCAAACGTTATGGCGAATTGAAAAGAGCCATTCCTAATATCAGTGAAAAAATGCTCATCCAGCATTTAAAAGAATTAGAAACGGATAAACTGATCGAACGCAAAGCCATGCCGGTTGTGCCGCCGCATGTGGAGTACAGTCTTTCACCAGCTGGGGAAGAATTAAAACCCATTTTGCTCGCTATGTGTGGTTGGGCAGAGAAACATAATATGTAGAAGGCATCTTTGTGTCGTCCTAAAATAAAGTAACTTTTACTATCTACTCTTAAATCAGACACTATGTTCAAAGCTCTCTTTTCCTTCAATGGCCGTATAGGCCGCGCAGAATACGCGTTTACTTTTGTTTGGTATTTTCTCATGATACTGTTTTTCAATGCCATGGTAGAAACCATGCCTTTATTGGGCTTGTTGCTTTTTCCAATGATCTGGATTTTTTGGGCACAAGGTGCCAAACGTTGTCATGATTTGGGCAAAATCGGATGGTACCAAATCATTCCATTTTATTTCATCGCATTGCTTTTTGTAAAGGGAGATCTTGGTTTGAATGAATACGATATCAAGGATAAAGCAAAAATACCAGGAAGAAGCGACATACTGGATTCTCACGAATAATATCAGTGAGATGAAACAAAAATGACCAGAGGTCTGTTTAGAGCATACACTCCATTGATCCAAGAACAACAACTATATGGTAGGCTACCGATTTACCGAATACATTCCTCCTAAAAGCAAAGAGGAAAACAGCTTTGACAATTTATTAAAAATATTTCTAGAACTCGTCACCATGAGCGGTGGCGATGTTTCTGAATCATTGAGCTGGCTTACCAACCTGGATAAGCAATATAAGTTGACCGATAAGGATTACGGTATCGGTAATTTCATCGATGACCTGAAGAGCAAAGGCTATATTTCTGAAGGCGGTGAAAAAGGAGAAATCAAAATCACGTCCAAGAGCGAGCAAAAAATCAGAACGAGTGCACTGGATGAAATTTTTGGTAAGCTGAAAAAATCCGGGAAAGGCAGCCACTCGACCAACTTCACGGGTGTAGGCGACGAACAAGGTTCCGATCACAGGGCTTTTGAATTTGGCGACGGCATCGATCAGATCTCAGTGACCGATTCTTTAAGAAACGCACAGATCAACAACGGCATGGGAAGTTTCATGTTGACAGAAAATGATCTGGAAGTCATCGAGAACGAATACAAAACACAAACCTCTACTGTATTGATGATCGACATCAGTCACTCGATGATTCTTTACGGTGAAGACCGCATCACACCGGCGAAGAAAGTAGCGATGGCACTGGCGGAGTTAATCACAAAAAATTACAAGAAAGACACACTCGACATCATCGTATTCGGCAACGATGCCTGGCAGATTGAAATCAAAGATTTGCCTTATCTGCAGGTTGGTCCTTATCATACCAATACCATTGCCGGTCTGGAGCTCGCTATGGACTTGTTGCGCAGAAGGAAAAATAAAAACAAACAGATTTTCATGATCACGGACGGCAAACCGACCTGCATGAAACAAGGCATCAATTATTATAAAAATAGTTTTGGTTTGGATCCGCAAATCTTGAGTAAGACACTCAATCTCGGTGCGCAATGTCGTCGCTTGAAAATTCCGGTCACGACCTTCATGATTGCCTCCGATCCATACCTGAAAGAATTTGTAAGAGAATTTACCGAAGTCAATAATGGCCGCGCTTATTACAGTGACCTCAACGGTTTAGGTGATATGATCTTTGAAGATTTTAAAAAGCATAGAAAAAATAAATAGTCTTGCGTAAATTTTTTTGCGTGAGGGATAGCAGCGGAAAGCCCGCAGCGAGCCAATAAATAATTTATAGTTTCAGATACGATCCGAGCGAGGATTTGGAGCGGATAGCCCGACCCGAAGGGACACGTCCCAACTTACTTTCTTGTTATATAATAAATAAAGACTCAAGTTTTTCAAATAAAGATTACAGCCACAAGCATCATTCATAAATTTTCCATTAGCCTAAAACATTAAAAGTCTCTTATGAATTACCATCAAATTCCTTCCGATAAATTAATCAAACTTACGACACTCGGCGAACTCAAAGCGGCAGGCTACGAACCGATTGGCATCAAAGAAGAACTGAGAAATAATTTGATCCATCAGTTGAAACAAAAAAAATCTGTATTTGAAGGAATATGGGGTTATGAAGACACTGTCATTCCTGAGGTAGAGCGTGCCATCCTTTCTCGGCACAACATCAATTTTCTCGGATTGAGAGGTCAGGCGAAAACAAGACTGGCGCGGATGATGGTGAAATTGCTGAACGAATACGTACCGGTCATCAAAGGTTCTGAACTCAACGACGATCCGATGAATCCTATTTCTACTTTTGGCATACAACAAATTGTCGAACACGGAGATAAAACACCCATCACCTGGTGGCACCGCGACGACCGCTATACAGAAAAACTAGCTACGCCAGATGTATCTATCGCTGACTTGATCGGCGATGTAGATCCTATCAAAGCAGCTACCTTGAAATTGCCTTATTCTGATGAACGCGTGATTCACTATGGCCTGATTCCACGTGCGCACCGAGGTTTGTTTGTCATCAATGAATTACCCGATCTGCAAGCTAGAATACAAGTGGCGCTCTTTAATATTTTGCAGGAAGGAGATATACAAATTCGAGGTTTCAAATTGCGATTGCCCTTGGACATTCAATTTGTATTCACCGCCAATCCGGAAGACTATACCAACCGTGGAAGCATCGTGACTCCGTTGAAAGATCGTATCGACAGCCAGATCATTACACATTATCCGAAGTCTATCGAGATCGGAAGAAAGATTACAGGGCAGGAAGCAGATTTCAAAAAAGAACAATTACACCGAGTAGGTCAGTTTGAATTGACCAAAGACCTCATCGAACAAATCGCGATGGAAGCTCGTACCAGCGAGTTTGTAGATGCGAAGAGCGGTGTCTCGGCACGATTGACGATTTCTGCCTATGAAAATTTGATCAGTACAGCCGAACGTCGCGCGTTGATGAATGGCGAAGAAAAAACAATGCTACGCATTGCAGATTTAATCGGTGCCATTCCAAGCATCACCGGGAAAATAGAATTGGTCTACGAAGGCGAACAGGAAGGAAGCAACAACATCGCACACAACCTGATTGGCAAAGCCATCAGAAGCCAGTTCATTAATTATTTTCCGAATCCGTTAGAAATAAAAAAAGTCAAAACCAAACCTAATCCCTACAAGCCCATCACCAGCTGGTTTGAGAAGGGCAACATGGTAGACTTACTCCACAACTTGAAAGGCGAAGAATATAAGAAAACATTGGCGTCTATTCCAGGATTAAGAGAATTGATTGACACGTACCAGAAAGACAAATCAGAGGAAGAAAAAATCTTCTTAATGGAATTTGCATTATACGGCCTGGCAGAATACAGCATGTTGAGTAAACACGAATTAGAAACGGGTGCACAGTTCAAGGATTTATTAAGTGCCATGTTTTCCATGCCTACCATGGAGGATGAAGATTTGGATGAGGAGAAATAAAAAGAAGTGATCAGTGGACAGTTGTCAGTGATCAGTAAAAAGTCTATTATTGTTTTACTTGATGTTGGTGTCTCGCCAACAAGAAAATGATTACTGTTCACTGACAACTGTCCACTGATTAACTAACTTATGAAAGCCATCGAAATTCTTTACAACCTCAGTCCTTATCAAAATGTACTGCAACAACTTTTGGAGAAGGAAAGCAAAGAGCAACCGGAATTGGAATGGAGTGCTTGTTTGAAAAGCTCGTACGATTTTATAACACTGGAATTGGAAAGTAAACCCAAAGAGGCGAAAGCGTATGGAGAGTTGTTTTTAAAAATTTCTTTTCAAGTGAGACAGAACAAGGCTTTGTTGGATGAAGTGTACTGTAAAGATGCAGGGAAACAGGAAATAATAGAAAACTGGATCAAAGCAAACAAAAATGTACACGATGCGCATTGGCATAATAATCCAAACAATACCTGGTATCATAATGAGAATGTAACAGGATACATCAACATCGCAGATGATATTGCAAAAGAAGGCTGCAACTGCAATTCCGGAGATAACTATCGCCCTGGTTCTTTCAGTAAAATAGCGGTGCACAATGATGCGATCATTTTAGAACAAATCAATCATTACAACGCCAAGTCAAGCGATCACAAAGACGATTACCAATTGCGGGATTTGATTTTTCATGTTCCCTTGTCGGAACAAGCAAAAGTACCTGAAATGCACGACTATCAAATCGGAGAGATGTACATTGAATTTTCAGATCGGTCTTCTAAAAACAATAAATCTTGCGGGCAAAAAATTGTAGAACAAATTCTACAGCAAAAAGCAGCGATCAACCTGCAGAAGTAGATGCATGGCTGATGTGCCAACAGACAAAATGATTTTTTCATTTGCGTTTCATCATGTATGAATTGTAATTTTTTATAGTATATTCAATATACATTCGGTTCTTTCCTCTTGGAACCGGTGACGAGGAATCATGATGAAAGTGCAAGCACAGGAAAAAAGTAGCATGGAACGTTTGGTACTTGCTATACAGGAATTGTCCTTAGCGCGTGACATAGACGTGGTGATGGCTATTGTGCGAAGAGTTGCCAGAGAATTGACAGGTGCTGATGGTGCTACATTTATTCTAAAAGAAAACGACGAATGTTATTACGCAGATGAAGATGCCATTGGCCCATTATGGAAGGGGCATCGTTTTCCTTTGAAAGATTGCATCAGTGGTTGGTCCATGATTCATCAGGCACAAGTGGTAATAGAAGACATCACAACAGATGATCGTATTCCACAAGAAGCATATAAACCGACCTTTGTTAAAAGTTTGCTCATGGTGCCCATTCGTACCATCGATCCAATTGGTGCCATCGGTAATTATTGGGCACAACAACATGTGGCTACACCAGAAGAAATCATGCTTTTACAATCACTGGCAGATATCACAGCGGTCTCTTTGGAAAACATCAAACTCTACAAGGAGATGGAACAGCGAGTAAAAGAACGCACGCAACAATTGGAAGAAGCCAACAAAGAAATGGATGCGTTCTCTTATTCTATATCACATGATTTGCGTGCGCCCCTAAGATCGATACAAATGTATACCGACATGTTGTATACCGATTATACCAATCAGCTGGATGAACAGGGAAAGCGATTGCTCATGAAGTTGCTTACGAAAACGCAGAACATGGACAAGCTCATCAAAGAGCTGTTGGAGTTTTTCAGGATGGGAAAGAAAGAACTCATCTTTCAAAAGGTATCCATGCAAAACATGGTGCGGAATATTACGGAAAACATAAAAGAAGAAGAATCTTCCCGTCAAATAGAATTCATCGTTCACCTCTTGCCGGATGTATTGGCCGATAGCGTGTTGATCAAACAAGTCTGGGTCAATTTAATTTCAAACGCCGTTAAATACACGGGCTATAAAGAGAAAGCAATCATTGAAATAGGTGTAGAAGAAAAGGACCATTCTTTTATTTTCTTTATCAAAGACAATGGTGCAGGCTTTGACATGCGTTATGCAGATAAATTATTTAAAATTTTTCAACGCCTGCATGCGCAGGAAAAGTTTGAAGGCACAGGCATCGGACTTTCTTTTGTGAAACGCATTTTAAAAAAACACAACGGTGAGGTATGGGCTTCTGCAAAAGAAGAGGAAGGAGCCACCTTCTTTTTTGAGTTACAGAAGGAACAGTCAAAAGCGTCTAATGAGGCGACAACCTAGAAGATACCCTTTTTACCCTGGCTAAGAGCTAAAAATCATTTGCAATAAAAATGAGCGATTGGATTAGGAGACAAGATTCCAAGGTGTATTTTTGTCTTTTAAAATTAATTCATAAGGCCTCATGATACGTATTATTTGCATCCTTTTTTTCAGCACGTTTATTCATCTCTCCGTTCAGGCACAAAGCAGTACAAAAAGTGATTTTAAAAGAGCGGGTAAAGAAATCGGACACTCTGGCAAGAAATTAGGAAAAGAAGTGGGAAAGGCGGGAAAAGAAGTAGGTCACGCTTTTAAAAAACCAGCGAAACAAGTGGGTCGTGAATCAAAGAAGGCCGGTAAAGACGTGGCTCATGAAACGAAGAAACTGGTAAAATAGAAGCGAAAATCAGAAACTCTTATTCGCCGATCTCCGCCGGCAACGCGTAATCAAGAGAATTTATACAGCTACAACATTCCTACAGAACAGTCCGTTATTTTTAGAGTAATTACCTTAAGTATAAAAGGCTGTTATCAGTACAACCAATGCGAAGTATATTTTGTCTATATTGTGCCGCATTATTTCAATAAAAAAAAACACAATGAAAGCATCCGCTATTTTTATGCTGTGTGTTGGTTTATGTTTATCGACTCATCGGTCGTTTGCACAAACCACACTTTCTTTACAAAATGCTTTGCAAAGGGCAAGAACCAACAATTTGGTGCTTCGTACGGAAAAGTATAATATGAACATTGCCGAAAGCGATATCATTACGGCAAGACTACGTCCGAACCCAAAGCTTAACAATCAAACGTTGCAACTGGCTAACAATCGGTATTACCCTGAAAATACAAACTGGAACAATGGTAAAAATCGACAAGTATGGTGGCAATTGACAAAAGTGATTCAGCTTCCTTCACAACGTCAGAATAAAATTGATTTTGCTCAGCAAAACTATTTGCTTTCTCAAAAAAACTATACGGAAACAGAGAGAAATTTATTCTATAGTGTTGCTAACCAATGGTTGAATGTTTGGGTAGCGGAAAAGCAATTAGATATTTTAGTACTGGCAAATACCAATATTGATTCGCTTGCATATATCAATAAGTTGCGATATGAAAAGCAAGTGATTACACAATCGGATCTATTACGTACACAAGTATTGGCGGATCAATACGAAATACAGATTCATAACGCAGAGCGCAATTATATTAACGAATTAAAAAATCTGAAATTAGCGCTAGGCTCTTCAGACAGTGTAGGGATTGATACTACGGACAATGTCATTTTTATTATGCCTACTCAATTAGATAGTTTAATCAAAGAAGCATATACAAAGCGGGCAGATGTGCAGGTTGCGAAAGGTAACATTGATCTTGCCAACACCAACATCAAGTTGCAAAAATCAATGGCCTTGCCTCAACCCGAATTAGGGATGATCTATAACCCACAAAATACCATTCCATACCTGGGATTTTATGGAACAATAGACTTACCATTTTTTGCCAGGAACCAGGGACAGATTAAAAAATCACACTACCTCAAAGAACAAAGTCAACAGGATCTGGTCGCCATTGAAAAAATAATCGAGACAGAAGTGTCCAACGCTTATAACAGTTACCTCACACAACAAAAAAACATCGAGCATTATAAGACGATATTGATTCAGTCTGAAAAAATCCTGAGCAGTGTAAAATACGCTTACCTCAAAGGAGGAACCACCATCATTGACTTACTGGAAGCGCAACGCAGCTGGTTAGACACGAGACAACAATACTACGACACAGAAATGCAATACCGCCAGGCAACTATACAATTGCTTTTCGCTACCGGATTGATTAACCAATTAGCTCAATAAAAATGAAACAGATCTTATTTTTCATCCTCTTGATGGTGTTTGCTGTCCGCTGCAAAGAACACAAAAAAGACACGCAGAAAGTAGTTGACCACAAAGCAGAAATCAAAGAACAGGGCACGATCATAGAGTTCCCTAACGATACGGCTACCTTGCATTTCTTTAAAACGGAAACCATTAAAGTAGAAAACCTGTCGGCAGAATTTACAGCACCGGCAAAAGTGGCCGCAACGATTGTAAAATCAGAAGAAAACTCTTCCCGTAACCTGGTCTTGTTTGATAACCCTGATTTGACAGGTAGTTACACCACATTCATTCAGCATCAGATCAACATCAATCAGATCGCCAATGTCAACATCAAACAAAAAAGAATAAACCTGGAACGTTACAAGGACCTGGAGCATAACGGTGCAGCAACAGGTAAAGATGTACTGGAAGCTCAAACAGCGCTGGCTGCAGAAGAAACTAATTTGCAAAACGAAAAAGCTGCTATCATCGAACAGGAAGCCACGCTGAAGTTGGCAGGTTTCGATCCTCAGATTTTGTTGAAAGCGAAAGCAGGAAACATCTGGATGATTTGTGACATTCCAGAAAGTCAAATCAATAAAATGAAAATCGGAAGTTCGTGCAAGGTCCATTTCTCTTCTATTCCGGATGAAACTTTTTCAGGAAAGATAGAAGACTTTGGTAACGTAGTCGACAACCTGACACGTATGGTGAAAATGCGTATCAGCCTTCCCAATAGCAACAATCGTTTCAAGGCAGGGATGTTTGCCGTTGTTTCTTTCGGATTGAGTGAAGGTGATTTGTTGTCTGTACCGAATACATCTATTGTTACGGTGCAGGGAAAAAATTATGTTTTTGTACAAAAAACAGAAACACAATTTAAGCGTGTGGAAATCGTCAGTGGTCAGCAGATCAACAACCGCATCATTATTTTCAGCGGATTGAACACAGGTGATAAAGTAATTACGAAAGGCGCGATGCAGTTGAAAGGATTGTCGTTCGGTTATTAATCCGGATGCACTTTACAAACAGACACATTCATCACATGCATATTCTCTAAAGAATGATAACGAACATACTTACACAAGCCTTAAAAAACCGATGGATAGTGATCATCTGCTCCGTTTTGCTGATGGTTGCCGGTTTCATTTGTTTCAAGCTCATTAAGATTGAAGCTTATCCAGACATCGCAGATACCAATGTCATTGTCATCGCTGAGTATGAAGGCCGCGCTGCAGAAGAAGTAGAACAGCAAGTAACCGTACCATTGGAACGTGCACTCAATAACGTACCCAATGTCATTTCTCGTAGAAGCAGAACGATCTTCGGGTTGAGTGTAGTCCAGTTGAACTTTAAAGACGGCACCGACGATTACTTTGCCAGACAACAAGTCAACGAACGTTTAGCCACCGCACAACTTCCAGATGGTGTAAATCCGCAGATGGGTCCTTTGACTACTGCAGTAGGAGAAATTTTTCGTTATGTAGTGGTTGCTCCACCCACGTATACACCCATGCAGCTGCGTGACTTGCAAGATTGGGTCATCAGACCTTTTTTGTTGCAAACACCGGGAGTAGCAGATATCATTACCTTCGGAGGTCCTGTCAAGCAATACCATATTCTTACTTCTCCAGATAAACTTCGTAAATACGGACTCACACTTCAACAAGTCATTGCTGCTGTTCAATCAAACAACCTGAATACAGGTGGTAACATTGTAGAGCGCGGCGGACAGGGCTTTGCCGTACGTGGCTTGGGAGCCATCAAAACAACAGAAGACATACAGAACATCGTTTTGAGTAATGTTCATGGTGCCCCCGTTTATCTTAAGGACCTGGCCAGTGTAGAAATCAATCCTCCACAACCACAGGGTATACTTGGTTATGCGATTCCGGCAGAAGATATAGATGTCAGCTCGGGTGTAGAAGGTGTCATCTCTATTCGCAGAGGAGAAAATCCGACCGAAGTATTGAAAGCGATGGCACAAAAAATTCAGGATTTACAGACCAATGAATTGCCCAAAGATGTAAAGTTGCGTGTCATCTACGATCGGGGCACACTCGTTAATTATACATTGACTACTGTTTCACATACGTTGTTCGAAGGAGTAAGTATTGTATTGATCATTCTGATTTTATTTTTAGGAAACATCCGCAGTGCATTGGTCGTTGCATTTACTATTCCTTTTGCTTTGCTATTCGCTTTCATGTTGATGAAAATCAGCGGCATTCCGGCAAACCTCTTATCGTTGGGGGCGATCGATTTTGGAATCATTGTGGACGGAGCCTGCGTCATGGCTGCCCATCTCATACATAAATTCAAACACCTCACACCGGAAGAAAGAAAAGAAGGCATCATTAAAGTGACCTTGAAGTCTGCGCAGGAAGTAGGAAGAGAAATCTTCTTCGCGGTAACCATCATCATTCTGGCATACCTTCCCATCCTGACTATGCAGCGTGTAGAAGGTAAATTGTTTTCGCCTATGGCGCTGACGCTGGCCTTTGCGGTAATAGGTTCTCTCATTTGTGCATTGACGCTCATTCCTGTTTTAATGACGTTTATTTATCGCAAAGAATTTGAAAAAGAAATCATTGCTTCGGAAAGTAAGAAAGCAGCATTCATCAAAAAATATTCTCCGCTTCTATGGATCGAAAGAAAATACGAAAGTATCATAACTAAAATTATCAATCATTATAAAAAAATCGTGATCGCAGGCTTTGTCATTGTATTTGTCATGATGTCTTTTGCAGGAAAAATAGGAACAGAATTTTTGCCGACACTCGATGAGGGATCTATTTTCATGCGTTCGTTTTTACCGGCAGGAACAAACATCACGGAGAATCAAAAAATAGCACCGAAGATCAGGGAGATCGCTTCACGCCATGTACAGATCGAAAGCATCATTACACAAAGCGGACGCAACGACGACGGTACCGATCCTTTCCCGTCCAACCGTACAGAGATATTAATGATCCTGAAAGACTACAGCGGATGGGTGCAAGACACGACCAAAGAAGAATTGATACAGGAACTAAAAACGGAATTTCAACGTGAACTGCCTGGCGCTTATTTATCATTTGGTCAACCTATCATTGATCAGGTGACGGAAATTGTAAATGGTTCCGCCGCTGACTTGGCGATCAACGTGGTCGGAGATGATTTGGTATTCATGCGAGGCAAAGCGGATAGCATCGTTGCCATTGTTAAAAACATCCAGGGTTCTACAGCAGTGGGTATGGAACAGGAAGGACAACAAGATCAGTTGACCATTCAAATCAACCGTAAGCTGGCTGCACGTTACGGAATCAACGTGGCCGATATACAAACCATGATTGAAGCGGCCATTGGCGGTAAATACATTTCCACTTTATACAATCAGGCCAAACGATACGACATTGTGGTTCGTTTTTTTCCTGAAAACAGAAACAACATCGATGTCATTCGTTCCCTGCAGGTACCCGCTCCTAACGGCGCATTGATTCCGATGAGCCAGTTGGCCGACATTCAATTTACTCCTGGACAAACCAATATTTACCGCGCGGACGGTAAACGTTTGCTCACGATCCGTACCAACATCCGAGGCAGAGATCAAGGAAGTTTTGTAGCAGAGGCTCAAAAGAAAATCAAAGCAAAAATCAAATTGCCACAAGGATACACCATCAATTATGGTGGACAGTTTGAAAACCTGGAACGTGCCAGCAAGCAATTGATGTATGCTATTCCACTTACAGTGTTGATTGTGTTATTTGTATTGTTCCTTTTGTTTAAAAACGTACGCGATGCACTGATGACATTTGCCTGTGTATTCTTCGCACTGGCAGGTGGTATCATGGCTTTGCTGATGAGAGGGTATAACTTTAACGTATCAGCAGGTGTAGGTTTTGTATCCTTGTTTGGCCTTTCGGTAATGGCAGGCGTACTGCTTATTGGCGCCATTACAAGAGAAAGAGAATTACACCCGGAAGGGAAATTGGCAGAGCTCATTACAAAAGCATCTTCTTCTCAATTGCGCTCCATCATGATGATGTTGATTGTAGCGATCATCGGTCTGGTGCCCGCTGCTAAATCTTCTGGTATCGGATCAGATGTACAAAGACCTTTAGCCACGGTAATCATAGGCGGACTAACAACTACTTTATTATTTACACCCTTGATGCTTCCCCCACTGTATTTTTGGGTAGAGAATAAAAGGAAGAAGAAAATAATCAGCAGCGAGGAGCAACAATAGGGAGTGAGCAGTAAGCAAGAAAAAAGACTTTGCCCACCGTTCTTTTTTTGCAATGTTGAAATGAAGTTGACAGCATAATGAATGCCAGCATGAATTATGGCTACTGTTTGAAGAGAGAAGAGTAAACAAATTTTTGTTCACTCTTCTCTGCTCATCGTTCACTTTTTACTATATTGAGTAAAAGTAAACACCAAACATTTAGTATTCAATCTTCGCTTCCACGTCATTCACATTGCATGCGCACGAGACTTTCCAATAACAACCTGTTTCAAAAACTGTCCAATCGTATGTTGGATTTTCTTCAGGAAGGAGTAAGTCCGGAAAAACTGGCGCTGGCACTTGCCATTGGTATCACCGTTGGCATCCTTCCGCTACTTGGCACTACCACATTGATTTGTACGCTGCTTGCCTTTCGGTTAAGACTCAATATGGCTTTTTTGCAGCTGGTCAATTACATCGTATATCCTATACAACTGTTGTTGTACATCCCATTTTTGGAAATAGGCGCTGGACTTTTTTCAAAAGAAAAATTTAATTATTCGTTGGAAGACATTACGCGAATGCTAGCCGAAGATACAATGGGCACCATTGGTAAATTCTTTTTTGTAAACCTTGCCGGAATCCTGCTGTGGTTAATCATTGCACCGGTATTATTTGCACTAAGCTATTTTATTGGACGAGCTATATTTAAAAAAATGGCAAAACAGTTTAATGGTGAATCACGTTGAAAAAAGTAATCGTTAACAGATGTGGCCAAAAAAATTTCTATTTAAATAAATTGAAATAAAAGTCATAAGTAATTTTGACATGGACAAACTCAAAAAAATCTATCCCTACCTTTTTATTTTTTTATTCTTATTGGATATTGTGTACTCTTTTTATCAACACAGTCATGTGGAGTTGGATGGGGACATGGCAAGCATTATCCTACCGGGTGGCCACTATAAAAAAGTATTGGAAGATCCGTTTGGTCTAAGCGTGTTGTTGCACCACGAAGTCTATGCAGCGCCCAATCGATTTTTTGCACATTGGTCGATGTCCTCCTATTTTAAAATAGTACCCGCTCTTTTACAAAACGTCTTTTCTCCCATCGATAGTATTTATTACGCAACTGCCTTAGCGAAAACGGCCATACAGGTACTCATCATTTACCTGTTGGCATTGTACATTTCAGGAGAAAAAAACATCGGTAATAAAAACTGGTTATTGGTAGCTATCCTGATCATGCCTTTATTGCAAACATCAGGCTACAACGGATTGATGGGTATCATTGACAAATCCATCACGTATACTTTTTTTTATGCGCTCTCGATGGTTTTACTACTGGCATTTTTCTATTCGTTTTATGTCTGTTTGTATGAACAACAAAAGACACGGTGGTCTTTGGCAAGCCATCTCCTGCTCCCTTTTTTAGCCATTGTATTGGCTTTTAATGGCCCACTTGTTCCTGGCGTTGTGATATTGGTTTGTAGCATGGTGGTCGTGAATTTTTCTCTCACTCATTATAAAAAACAAACAAGAGGCAACGCAGGAGAAAAAATAAAAAACGTATTTCTTCAATTCCCCAAACCGCTATTTTTTCATTTTCTATTCGTAGGTATTCTGTGTTTATATTCTTTGTTCATTGGAATGAACAATATAGAAAACGATGGAGCCATATCCGTATTTGAACGTTATGGACGTATACCGTATGGTTTGTTTGAAGTGTTTACTCAAAAAATAGGATTGCCTCTTTTATTAATTGTGCTGGCTATTAATTTATTCATCATCCATTACCATCAAAAAGAAAATGAACAAAAGAAACGCATGTTCTTTTTATTTAAAGCGATAAGCGTGTTTTGCGTGGTATACATTCTTATGCTTCCTTTGGGAGGCTATCGCTCCTACCGCCCGGATATTGTACGCAGAGATACCATCATGCCGGTGATCCTTTGTTTGTTTTACATGTACGGCTATTCTACTTATTATATCATTCAACAGGTAACGTTTAGAAAAAGAGAATTCTATTTCTTATTCATTGCGGTAGTTTTGATTTTATTTACGGCAGCAGATAATCCGATTACTACAGATAACGATTGTGAAAGGGCAGCGTTAAAAACATTGGCAGAGTCTTCAGAAAAAACAGTGGAGCTCAGCAGCAATTGCAAAGTGATGTCCTGGGAGTTGATCACAAATCCTAAAAATTCAGAAACAAATACAGAGTTGCTCTACATTTGGCATGTGATACCTGAACATAAACTGTATTACCAAAAATAAGAATAGCGTTTATTTTTTAAGCAAATAAACATCAAGATCCGTTCCTTTGTAATTGAGTTTCTTTGAAATGTAAGGTTTGGTAAACGCTGGCAATGGAGTGTTTCTTACCCAGATCAAATACGTAGCGCCTTTGCGAATGGATTTTTTAAACCATCGATCGGAGAATTCTCTCGGTTGACGGAAAGTAAAACCTTTGGTGTGGGTGAAATAAAGAAAGATGCATCTTGATTGATCCGGCCCTACAATGGTTAATGCTTTATCAGGAATCAGATCATCTAAGGCCTGTCTTTCTTTTTCATTGTAAAAATCTCTTGGTAGCGCTTCGTTGTCGTTTACAAAATTGTGAAATGTACCGGCAAAAGCAACGATGGGCAGACTGATAAGGATCAGTAAAACCAATAGATACTTTTGTCTTTCCAATAAGAATGCATATCCTTTTGCGGTGATGAGGAAGATTAGGGGAAGATAAGGAAACATATAATACATGTGCTCCGACATTTGATGCAGCTCCACGATGTGGTATACAAAAAGACCAAAGGCCCATACACCAAACATCCACAACGTTTCTTTACCAATTACTTTTTCTTTGAACACAACATAAAAAGCAACTACAAAAGGGATGAGGTTTGGTATGCTGATCAATTGCTCCGTAAAATGAGTATATAGATTTTTCCATAAGGTGTCGAGCCCCGCGGCTAGACTTTTAGCAGGTTTAAACGAAATACCAAAATCCGTCAATCCAGATGTTTCAATCATGCATAAGGCATAATCATACCAGGCAAGTGATATCCCTATTGAAAGAATTCCAAATGCAGCTAACAAAATCAAATCAAGAATGGAATATTTTTTTTCCAGGAAAGAAAAAACAACCACTACTGCAATGGGGAAACCGATGGCTAAGTATTGTATTTTAGTCAGTCCGGCAAGTGTAGTGAAAAATAAACTGAGAAAAAGGAGGTAATGCTTTTTACTTTCATTCCATACAAAGAAATAGTAGAGCCCCGCGATGGAAGTTGATAAAGAAACAATATCCGGAATGGCGGTGACAGAGTGATAATATAAAATCGGACTGAAGGTAAATGCCCATGTTCCGCAGAAGGCGACTAAATAATCTTTAAAGAAAAAAAACGACAAGGCATAAAAATACCAGATGCCAAGTGCAAAATATAAAAAAGCAACCAGCCTGTTAATTCCGTCACTGTAACCGAAGACTTTGCTAATGAGTGCAGCAGTATATTCAAAAGAAGGAAATTGCATGCCTGTCACGCCGTTAGTTCTTCCACGGTTATCGATACGTGGTTTGAAAAGATTCATACTTTCTTCTACATAGTTACGTGCTACAGTAGACGTATGACACTGCCTCCAGACATGTCCTCCCTTGGGTGGAAGGTTGAGGAAGAAAATGTGTGAAAGGATATAAAACGAAAAAATAACAATGAGCCCCTGTTTCTTGTTAGAGAATATGTTGAATAGGTAGTTCATTTATACGAATAGATGACTGTTATAATCTATAAACTTAACACCATTAAGTAGATTATTAAACTATTTTGAGTTAAAACTTAAGGATAAGACCTGTGGAAAGTTCTACCCCATTGCCTTGAAAAGTAATTTGCTCCCGTCTACTTTAACCGTTCTTCCTGGACTGTGGTGTCGATCTGCTTGAAAGCCATAAGTGGTAGAGACGAGGTCTGCGGAAAAACAAGCAATAAAAAAGCCACACTGTTTCGCAATGTGGCTTTCTACAGAAAAGAAGTATGTTTAGAATTTTACAGCTAAACCGGTTGTCAATTCAAAATTGACCATGACAAGGTGCATCGGTTTACCTGGTAAATCATAAGTACCGGTGTTGGTTTCTACCTGGCTTGTTTTCAAAGAATAAATTCCAAATCCTGCGTCAGCAAAGAAACCTATATGCTGTGTGAAGTACAAGCGCATACCAAAAGAAGGTTTTACATAACCGCCTTTAAGTGCGTACTGAAAGGAGCCGTCTGTTGACGTGATGTTATTGTAAGTCGAACTATAGTAAATGTAATCGCTATTGTCTTCTACATAATTCAGAAAACTTAATCCAACACTTAAGCGAGTATACAATTCGAGTTTTTCTTTGCGTGCAAAGTGAAAGGCTCCAAATAATCCAAAGCTGTTGGCTGTTGACTTGTTAGCATTGGTATTGATATAAGATCCATGTTGAAAGGAACCACCGATTCCAAACTTATTAGAGATCGCATACTCTGCAGATACAGGAAAAAGAACACCTGCGGAATAGTTCAGGTCAATGTCGTAAATATCTCCACTGGTGTGATTCAAATTAGCCGCGGTAAAATTGCGGTAACCGTAACCCACACCAATACCTACACCTCCGTTGAGGATGAAATTGTTTCTTTTAAAAGCCTGTGCAAAAACAGCAGTACTATTGATGCCGGTTAATAATACGGCAGCAAACAGAATGATTTTTTTCATGTGAGAAAATAAGATGTTAAGATGTAAAAAAGTAAATCAGAAAATTTTAAAAAACAGTGAGCTGGTCTTATACGGCTCACTGTTAAAACAAAATGTTTTTGCATCACTCGGTTACGAGCGGTGTTTTTTATTAATGATGATGTCCATGAGGACCGTGTACATGACCGTGGTCCAGCTCTTCAGCCGTTGCTTCTCTTACATCAGCAATGGTGCCGGAGAAGAATAAATTTTTACCAGCTAATGGATGATTGAAGTCCATAACAACCACATCGGATTTCACTTCGACTACCGTGCCATTCATCGCATGACCGTCCTGATCGCGCATAGGAAGCACGTTACCGGCTTTCACCATGTTTTCATCAATTTTGCCTTCGAATTCAAAAATGTTTTTTGGCAATTCAACAATGGCTTCTTCATCGTATTCACCGTATCCATTTTCTGAAGTGATCGAAAACGAAAATTTATCACCGGCTTTCAAACCGTTAAGGTGTGTTTCAAAATCAGGAAGTACGTTGTTTGAACCAAATAAAAACACAAATGGGTTTTCAGGTGTTGTTGTTTCAAATGCATCGCTGCTTGCGCTGTCAAGGCGAAGTTCGTAAAGTAACTCAACTACTTTGTTGGGAGATATTTGCATGATATAATCTGTTATTTTGGAAAGACCGTAAAGGTAGATCTATTTGTTTTTAAATCCTTCTTTTCTATACAAAATAGAGGCTGTTGGGTCAAAAAAAGGATAAAGGGGAATTATATACTTTCTGGTGGTGTTTAGAGGCATGGAAAAAATGCAAGAACATCTTATTCCGGTAAGCGAACTTTCAGGAACGTATACCTATACGCAATACCGTCAACTGATTGATCAGTTATTGGCAAAAAATAATACAACAGGAACCAACCAGTCTGCTTTTTATATTGATTACACGCGCCAGAATGTGGAGCGCATGAAGCAGGCAGAACAACTAATAAATATTCCGATGGATGCCATATCAAAAATTACAAAACCTCTCGAATTTTTGGTCATCTCAGAAGGTTGGTGTGGAGATGCTTCTTATGTAGTACCTGTTATTGCTGCCTTGGCAAAAGCATTACCGGCAATAGATTTGAAGATTATTTTAAGAGACGAACACCTTGACATCATGGATAAGTTCTTAACCAATGGTGGCCGATCCATTGCTAAATTGATTGTAATAGATCCCATGACGCATCAGGTGTTGGCCGACTGGGGACCACGTCCTATAGGGGCACAAGAGATTGTGACAGAAATGAAACAAAGACCGGATTTCAATCAAAGAGAAATGGCTACAGCCTTGTTCAAATGGTATGCAGCAGACAAAGGTGAAAGCACCTTAAATGAATTGATAAATGTTTTATTGCCGTTGGAAGAATTGCAATAAGTCTGAAGGTGCTGTCATGACAAGTATTCCCAGGTGTTAAAGATCGCTGCCTGACCTTGTTGTACACCTGCTGCATCCGCGATGTTCCATAAAGTAACGTTACGTATGTAAAATTCTTTACCTGTTGCATCGATGCGTATGCCTTCGTAGCCAGAAATGTATCCTTTGCGGAAAGCCTCTTTTAGAGCGGCGTCCCGCTTTTCTACTTTGTCTTCGCGTGCAGATGAACGAGAAGGTAATTGGGTAAATGTTTCCCAATTCATTCCCCAAAGTCGCTGAGCCGCTTGATTGGCGTAGTTAAAAACAGGATCATTTTCTATTCCATGTGATACGATAACATACTCACTGGTGTACAAAGCCTCTGGTAGAGAGGTTATCAGATTGTTAAGCGGAAATTTTTTTCCACAGATGCGCTGATAACTTTCAACTAATAAATGGCTGTGTTTTATAGTAGACGGCTCCTGCCAAATGCTGTTAGAACTCATTTTTTTCAATTATTTTATCGAAATGGAAAATCAAAACTAAACAAAAACCAATGTTATCGTAATGCTAACCTCTTGAAAACAAGGCTAGAACTTATCCACAGTACGCACCAAATGGCATGGTTTAGCGTATATAGAATAGTGAATCAAACCTTTAAAAAAGGAGGCTATTATGGCAATGAAGATTCGTACCTATGCGCTATTGCAATTCCTTCACCCGATTGCAAAAAAGCCAATGCAGCAATTGCACCGTCAATACTGCAGAATAAAAGGGAAGCTCTACTTCTCTTCTACTTCCATCCCTTTAATGAAAGCCAAAGTCTGGATCGAGACCGGTCATGGCGCGAAGTTCCCGATTGCTTATTCTTCGGAAGAAGGCGCCTTCATTATGGATATGCTTACAGGGAGAGGTTCATCCTCTTTGAAGGTAAGTTATTTTGGTAAAGAATATTCTTTTGATAACATCGGTAATTCTCTGGGCTCCGTATTTCATCCTGGTTTCATGACGACAGATGACTTGGCGTTGGTGTTGGATGTAGAAAAAAATTCGGTGCCGTTTATCCGTCTCACCGAAGAAGAAAATTAAAATTGGACAGTTGTCAATGATCGGCAAAGTATACGTTGACTTTGTATCACAGACAACTGTCTATTGATGATTAGTTAGAAAGGTAAATCGTTTAATTCATCCGCACCTCCTGCGCTGAACGATTCACCTGCTGGATAGGAGTCATCGGAGCTTCCTCCTCTCGAAGGAGAAGATCCATTGTCGGCTTCTACTTTCCAGGCTTTAGCATCTGTATACCATTTGCCGTTATACTCTCTGCTCTCCACATCGAAAGACACTTTTACTGCAGTACCCTCTGACAGGGGACTCTGATCTATTTTATCTCCCCACAAACTGAAACAAACTTTTTTAGGGTAGTTGCCTGAAGTTTCAATGACAAACTCCTGTTTTTTCCAACCTCCGTTTTTTCCGTCACCTTTTTGCAACGCAAGCAACTGTACAATTTTTCCTGATAGTTCCATTCTTAATCGTTTGCTAACAAATTATTTTTTAATATTAACCGTCTTATTGCGGGTTACAAAAATACAAAAATGAGTGTAAGAAAACTATTAAATACACCTCTTCAATTCTGGACTTTTGTCTTGTTGAGTAGTTTCGCTGCATTCATTATTTATGAACTAAGAGAATACGCCAATGCCATTTTAGGCACGATTATCTTCTATGTACTTTTCAAACCCATCATGCGCAAATGGCACGAAAAAAAAGGTTACAACAAACACCTGATCGCAACAGCCATTGTCTTTAGCATTTTGCTTATTCTCGTATTGCCATGTGCAGCTATGGCCGGTTTTTTTGTTCCGAAATTGAGCTTGTTTTTGAGCGACTCATCTTTTTTAATACAGTCTTTTTATGAACTCGAGGCAAAAGTAGTCAAGCTTACCGGCTACAAAATCGTTACACCCGACAACCTGGATAAGCTTCGTGTATACATGGCCGAATGGGCCAATGTGTTGGTAGGTGGTACCATCAGTCTGCTTGCTAATCTGCTGCTCATGTTTTTTATGGTTTATTTTGCGCTAATCAATACGGGTAAAATAGAAAGCTACCTGGAAGAATTTCTTCCGTTCAAACCTCAAACCCTGAACCGCTTTGCGGTAGAGCTGAGAACCATGACCTATACCAATGTCATCTTGGCACCGGTACTGGCTTTGATCCAGGGCTTTTGTTCTTTCATTGCCTATTGGTTTTTAGGATTGGACCAACCCTTGTTCTGGGGAATTATGACAGCTGTCTTTTCTTTTTTACCTGTCGTCGGATCGGCTATCATTTGGATACCTGCAGCCATTTACCTTTATACTTCAGGCATGCACTGGCAAGCATATGCTATGGTCGCCTATGGCATAGCTATCATCGGCGTTTCAGATAATCTGTTCCGATTTATTTTTGCCAGTAAAATAGGAGATGTTCACCCGATGATTACTATATTGGGCATATTGTTGGGAGTTAATTTGTTTGGCATAGCAGGATTTATTTTTGGTCCACTATTGTTGTCCTACTTCTTTTTGATGTTAGACATTTATAAGCAAACCTATTTAAGCGAGCAACACGAGATCGTCAGCAACAAGTAGAAAATGGTGAAATTTAAAGATGAACTCACTTGTATAACATTTTACATGCACGCATCGTTTAATTAAATAAAGATGAAACCAAGAGAAACAGTTGACTTCCATATCAAGTCGGCGTGGCATCACATTTCAAAAGCTTACAACGAACAAGGGGCTCCTTACGGAGCCACGGCAGCCACTGGTTTTGTGCTACTTAACATCGACGCAGTAGAAGGCTCTCCGGTCACTACGATTGGTCCTGCCTTAGGAATGGAGCCCGGAAGTTTATCCCGTATCTTAAAAAAATTAGAGAAAGAAGGTATCATACAACGGATTCAGGACCCTAGCGACAAACGGTTGGTCAGGGTTTTTTTGACAGAAAAGGGAAAGCTATTCAGGGAAGTGGCGCGTAAAACGGTGAAAGCATTCAATGTAAAAGTGAGGGAAGAAATTCCGGAACAAAAACTGGCAGTGTTTTTCGAAGTCATGGACAAGATCCATGAGATCATTCACAAGAAGAATATTTACTAATTAATAATTCAATCCGCTGTATTTATTATGAAGAGGAGAATAGCAAAGGTGGTTGTGTTGGGATCAGGCGTCATGGGCTCGCGCATCGCCTGTCATTTTGCCAACATCGGTGTTCAGGTATTGTTGCTGGACATTGTACCAAAGGAACCCAACGACCAGGAAAAAGCCAAAGGCCTTACTCTGGAAAGCAAAGCAGTCAGAAACCGTATTGTCAATGATGCATTATTGGCTGCTGTCAAATCCAATCCTTCTCCACTTTATGATCCTGCTTTTGCGCAACGCGTAGAGACGGGTAACTTCGACGATGACATGTCTCGCATCGCTGATTACGATTGGGTGTTGGAAGCAGTAGTAGAAAACCTGGACATCAAGAAAAAAGTTTTTGAACAAGTAGAAAAATACAGAAAAGCAGGAACACTCATTACTTCGAATACATCAGGTATTCCGATGCATGACATGAGTGAAGGACGCAGCGAAGATTTTCGCAAGCATTTCTGCGGCACACACTTTTTCAATCCTCCACGTTATTTACAATTGCTGGAGATCATCCCCAATCCTTCTACAGATCCCGAAGTCATTGACTTCTTAATGCATTACGGCGATCGTTTCTTAGGAAAGACTACTGTGTTGTGTAAAGACACACCGGCGTTCATCGCCAACCGTGTCGGTATTTACAGCATGATGGAGGGTTTGAGTGTCATGACTCAATTGGGTTTGACGGTAGAAGAAATCGATAAGTTAACAGGCCCTGTAATTGGAAGACCAAAGTCTGCGACCTTCCGTACTATCGACGTGGTAGGTCTTGACACTTTGACGAAAGTCGCTCGCAATTTGTCAAATCTTCCAAACGATGAAAAGAAAGATTTATTCATTGTTCCGGAATTGCTCAATAAAATGGAAGCCAACAAATGGCTGGGAGACAAGACCGGACAAGGCTTCTATAAAAAAACAAAAGATGCGAGCGGCAAGACGGATATATTAGTTCTGGATCTGCAAACATTAGAATACAAACAACAAGGCAGACCGAAGTTTGCGGCGCTTGAAGCAACAAAGACGATTGACGGATTGAAAGATCGCTTCAAAGTATTGTTATCAGGCTCTGACAAAGCCGCTGACTTTTACCGCAAAACATTTTTGGGATTGTTTGAATACGTTTCCAAACGCATTCCTGAAATCTCAGATGAATTGTACCGCATAGACGACGCAATGAAAACAGGTTTCGGCTGGGAACTTGGTCCTTTCGAAACGTGGGATGCTATTGGTTTGGAGCGCAGCATGAAGCTGTTTGAAAAGGAGGGTAAAAAGCCTGCGGCTTGGGTAGAAGAAATGATTGCCGCCGGCAACAAATCTTTTTATAAAGCAGAGAATGGATTGAGAAGTTATTACGATGTGGCTTCCAAATCTTATAAAGTCATTCCTGGAACAGAGTCATTCATCATACTTGACAACTACAGAGAACGCAAACCGGTATTTAAAAATTCTGGTGTAACACTGCACGACATCGGCGACGGTATCTTATGTCTGGAGTTTCACACGAAAATGAATACACTGGGTGGAGAAGTAGTAGACGGAATCAACAAAGCCATTTCCATTGCAGAAAAAGATTACAGGGGATTAGTGATCGGAAACCAGGGACCGAATTTCTCTGCCGGCGCCAACCTCGCGCTGGTACTGATGTACGCGGTGGAACAGGAGTACGATGAAATCGATTTCATGATCCGTTCTTTCCAGAACACGATGATGAGAGCACGTTATTCTTCTATTCCGGTGGTGGTTGCACCTCATCACCTGACATTGGGTGGTGGTTGCGAAATGACATTACACGCCGATCATGTACAGGCTTTATCTGAAACGTATATTGGACTGGTTGAATTTGGAGTCGGCTTGATTCCTGCAGGTGGAGGAACGAAAGAACTGACCTTGAGAGTATCCGATTCATTCGAAGACGGAGACATACAACTTAACAATTTGAAAAACGCCTACATGAACATCGCGATGGCTAAAGTAGCGACATCAGCCTACGAAGCCAAAGCCATGAACATCCTGCGTGACCGCGATACCATTTCTGTTGGTCCACGCATGCAACTGACAGATGCCAAGAATGCAGCAATTGCTTTAGCGGATGCTGGTTATACGCAACCGAAACAACGCAAAGACATTAAAGTGCTGGGCCGTCAGGCGCTGGGCATGTTCCATGCCGGGGCACACACGATGGTGTCAGGTAAATACATCAGCGAACACGATCGTAAAATATCTGAGAAGTTGGCCTACATCATGTGTGGTGGAGATTTGTCTTCTCCGACGTTGGTTTCAGAACAGTATTTGCTGGATCTGGAAAGAGAAGCTTTCTTGTCACTAACCGGTGAGAAGAAAACCTTGGAGCGCATTCAAAGTATATTAACCAGTGGCAAACCTTTACGCAATTAATTTTGACGATCATGGCAAATAGAGAAGTATACATTGTAGCAGGATATAGATCAGCTGTGGGTAAGGCACCGAGAGGAGCATTTCGTTTTTTCAGACCGGATGATCTGGGCGCAGCAGTCATTAAGCATTTAGTCGCTTCTGTTCCTCAATTGGACAAAGAGCAAATAGACGATGTCCTTGTTGGCAACGCTACACCCGAAGCAGAGCAAGGATTGAACATCGGTCGTATGATCGCATTGATGGGTTTGGATACGGTGAAGGTTCCGGGCATGACAGTAAACCGTTATTGCTCTTCCGGATTGGAAACCATCGCCATCGCCGACGCCAAGATTCGCGCGGGAATGGCGGAGTGCATCATTGCCGGGGGAGTAGAGTGCATGTCTCCGATTCCTTTTGGTGGTTGGAAGATTGTTCCGAATTATGACGTGACCAAATCAAACCCCGATTACTACTGGGGTATGGGATTGACGGCAGAAGCCGTTGCCAACGATTATAACATTTCAAGAGAAGATCAGGATGTCTTTTCTTACCAATCACACCTGAAAGCGGCGAAAGCCATCAAAGAAGGAAAATTCAAAGACGATATCGTGCCGATCAAAGTCACCGAAGTGTATTTGGATGATAAGGAAAAAAGAAAAACACGTGAGTATATTGTAGACACAGACGAGGGACCGAGAGCAGATACATCTACAGAAGCATTGGCCAAATTGAAACCGGTATTTGCCAATGGCGGTTCAGTAACAGCGGGCAACTCTTCGCAAACATCAGACGGCGCAGCGTTTGTGTTGTTGATGTCTGCTGATATGGTAAAAAAATTAAATGTAAAACCCATTGCCCGCTTGGTCTCGTATGCAGTAGCTGGAGTAGAGCCACGCATCATGGGCATTGGTCCGATCGAAGCCATTCCGAAAGCATTGAAACAAGCCAACTTGACATTAGATCAAATGGATCTGATCGAATTGAACGAAGCGTTTGCTTCTCAATCATTGGCCATCATTCGTACATTGGGTCTCAATGAAGAAAAACTGAATGTCAATGGAGGGGCGATTTCACTGGGACACCCGCTGGGATGTACCGGTGCAAAGTTATCGGTACAATTGTTCAACGAACTCCGCAGGCGCAAGGGCAAGTATGGCATGGTAACCATGTGTGTGGGAACAGGACAGGGTGCAGCCGGAATATTTGAACTACTATAAAAAGAAAGCGAATATCCTTTTCCGCTCTTTCTGTTTCTCCGCTCTAAACGAAGAATATTACTAATAAACAACACTATAAAACTTACAATTATGGCAGCAACTACTGATACCAAAAGAACTAAAGGCGGGGAATTCGCCATCCGTCAGTTGGGTTTCAACGATGTATTTATTCCGGAGCAATTTGACGAAGAACAAAAAATGATTGCTGGCATGGCGAAGGATTTCCTGGCTGCGGAAGTGATTCCAAACTTGGATCGTATCGATGCACAGGAAGCAGGTCTCATGGAATCATTGGTTGAGAAAGCCGGTGCTTTGGGTTTGTTGGGAACATCTATTCCTGAAAGCTATGGTGGTTTTGGTAAAGACTTTAACACGTCTTTGTTGATGACGGAAACGGTAGGTGCCGGACACTCCTTCGCTGTAGCGCTTGCGGCACATACAGGGATTGGAACATTACCGATTTTATATTTTGGTAACGATGCACAAAAACAAAAATACCTTCCTAAGCTGGCGACAGGTGAATGGAAAGCCAGTTATTGTTTGACAGAACCAGGATCTGGTTCGGATGCCTTGGCTGCTAAAACCAAAGCAGTTTTGTCACCGGATGGTAACAGCTATATTTTGAACGGTCAGAAAATGTGGATTACCAATGCAGGTTTTGCCAACATCTTCATTGTGTTTGCACAAATTGACGGTGATAAATTTACGGGCTTCATTGTTGAAAAAGGTGAAGGATTGACACTCGGAAACGAAGAACATAAAATGGGGATCAAAGGATCTTCTACACGTCAGGTATTTCTAAGTGATTGCAAAGTACCGAAAGAAAATGTGTTGGGAGAAATTGGGAAAGGTCACTTGATCGCTTTCAACATTTTGAACATCGGTCGTATTAAGTTGGCTGCAGCTGCGATTGGCGCCAGCAAGCAGACGAGTACGTTATCTATTCGTTACGCGAAAGAAAGAATTCAATTCAAGCAACCGATCGCTAACTTTGGCGCGATACAATATAAATTAGCAGAACAAGCCATTCGTATCTTTGCTTCTGAATCGGCGATGT
Source organism: Chitinophagaceae bacterium (assembly GCA_028288365.1). Classification (GTDB taxonomy): domain Bacteria; phylum Bacteroidota; class Bacteroidia; order Cytophagales; family Cytophagaceae; genus JACMQM01. Next base: position 72,753 of record JAQBNU010000027.1, read on the forward strand.
ATCGCGCGGGCATGGACATTCACCATGAAGAGCAACGGTTGGTAGCAGAAGGAAAATCGGATGAACAAGCGTTGTTGGGTGCCGCACAGGAGTTCGCTATTGAATGTGCGATTTTAAAAGTGGCTGGTTCTGAAACATTAGATTATGTAGCCGATGAAGGCGTACAAATATTAGGAGGATACGGTTTCTCTGCCGACTATCCAATGGATAGAGCATACCGTGATTCACGTATCAACAGAATCTTTGAAGGAACAAACGAAATCAACCGCATGCTGATCATGGACATGTTCCTGAAGAAAGCAATGAAAGGTGAGTTGGATCTGATGACTCCGGCCATGGCCATTCAAAAAGAATTGATGGCTATTCCTGATTTTGGTGAAGAAATGGAAGGCTTGTTTGCAGAAGAACACAAAGCATTGAAAAACTTCAAAAAAGCCTTGTTGATGATTGCCGGTTCTGCTGCGCAGAAGTTCATGGATAAACTGGCTACCGAACAAGAAATTTTAATGAACCTGGCTGACATTGCCATCAACATCTACATAGCAGAATCTGCGGTATTGCGTGCAGAAAAAGTAGCGAGCATCAAAGGAGAAGAAGCCGCTAAGATTATGGTTCAGATGGCGAAAGTATATGTGTTCGACATGGCAGATCAAATCAACATTGCTGGTAAAAACGCGATCAACTCTATGTCTGACGGTGACATGCAACGCATGTTGCTCATGGGCTTGAAACGTTTCACTAAAGTAGCACCACTCAACACGAGAGATGCACGCAGAGCGATCGCAGCAAAGTTGATCGACGCGAATCAGTACAGTTTCTAGTGTTTTATTCACTGCAATAACATAATGAAGGGCCTCGCTTGTTAGCGGGGCCTTTTTTGTTAAGGGACGAGGAACGTAACAAATTGTTGTTCCTCATCCCTCTTAACTCGTCCCTTGCATTACGAAGAACACAGATTGCTATTATACTGAACCTTTACTTCCATACAAATTCACAACCATTTCTTTTGTAGGGCAGTAAGAAAAAATAATGATAAGAATCACTCGAAAAAAAGAAGCAATTATACCATTTACCATACAATAGCGTTAACTTTGCAATCCGGTGTGCGTATGCTCATGCGAAATTAAATCTGACCACATGTCATTTGTTAAATTAAGATTCATTGATAAAAACCGCTCACAGTTTTTCAATACGGTAAGAACAAGAGTAGATCAATATTTCGAAGAAAAAGGAATTTCAAAAAAGGCCAATGCCCTGATGATCTTTAAATCGATCTTTTACCTGGGCACTTTCTTTACTTTATACGGCCTTATTCTCTCCAATCAATTCAGTCCGCTTGCGATGTTATTCATGGCTTTGGCCATGGGCGCTTTTGCTGCCTTTATAGGATTTAACGTAGCGCATGATGCCATTCACGGTGCCTATAGCTCAAGCGACAGAGTGAACAATGTCATGGCAACGTTTTTCAACCTGTTGGGGGCAAATGTTTATGTCTGGAAAGTCACTCATAACGTAGTACACCATACGTACACTAATATTCCCGGTCATGACGAAGACCTGGAAATCGCACCGGGCCTGATTCGCGTCACGGAACAGGATCAGTTGAAAGGCATTCACAGGTACCAGCATTATTACGGTTTTTTGCTATACTGCCTGGCTAGCTTATCCTGGGTGTTGCGTAAGGACTACATGAAATTCTTTAAAGAAAAAATTGGTCAGACAGATAACGCCCTGCCTCCTAAAAGTGAAATCTTCAAACTGTTCTTCTATAAATTTGTGTATTACATCATGTTTATTGTTGTTCCTTTGATTGTACTAGATGTGACCTGGTGGCAGTTTATCATTGGTTTCTTCGGCATGCATTTCGTAGAAGGATTGGTCCTTGGTCTGGTGTTTCAATTGGCGCATTTGGTAGAAGGCACAGAATTGATCGAAGCCAATGAGGAAGGAAACATCGAAGAAGCCTGGGCCATCCATCAGATGCAAACGACGGCTAATTTTGCCTCACATAGTTTTATGGCCACCTGGTTATGTGGTGGATTGAACATGCAGGTAGAACACCACTTGTTCCCTAAAATTTGTCACATACATTATCCTAAAATCTCAGCCATTGTGAAAGAAACGGCATTGGAGTTTGGTGTACCGTATCACGAAAACAGAACCTTCTTAAAAGCCCTTCATTCGCATTATAAAGTGTTGAAGCATTATGGAGCTGATGCTTTAGCACAGAGAAAGTTTATACAGGCTTAATATTTACTAGGCTTCAACCTTCAAAAGACCCCGGACTTCGGGGTCTTTTTTTTGTCGCTTTAACATCAATGGCAAGAAAAAAAACACGCTGTTATTTAAAATGCGGATCTATTTTGGCAGGATTTTAAATTGGAGCATAAGCCTATTTTTTATGATTCTTAAGTGTAACAATTGCCTCTTTTGATCAACAAAATTGTTCCTGGCATTTAAAAAAGGCAGATTCTCGCTCTGCAACGAACAAGCCCCCTTTATCTTCTATGAAAGGGCTTTTTTTTTCGGTAAGATCTGATTTGGACGATACAATCATTTTTTGACAGATCAGCAGATCATTAACTTTTACAAAACCCACACCGTAGAATTCCAATGCTTTAACTTTTTTAGAAATACGCTTTTAACCAGAACGGAAAATGAAAACAGTTTTTTATTGGATGAGCCTGTGGCTTTTGCTGTACGCTACTCCTTCGCAAGCTTTGACTTTTGTAGTGGATAACCTACTGAATGCGGACCCTGGTGGGGTTTATGTCGTTGGAGACGGAACCAACACCCTTCGTAAATGTATTCGTTTGGCAAATGCGAATGCGGGTCTTGACAACATCAACTTTAATATAGCAACAGGACCGTTTATTATTTTAAGCGCTTCGACTTTAACTGTTACTGATCCTGTAAACATCAACGGTTACTCGCAACCGGGTGCTGCAGCTGGTAGCTTATTGATCCAACTCGTGGCGTCGGCTAACGGCATCCAGCTACTTTCGCTCAATGCCGGTTCGGACGGTAGCACCATCCGAGGTCTGGTGATGTATACCAACAATACGGGAACCGTCGCCATACAGGCTAATAGCAGCAATAATCATGTTATTTCAGGAAACTATATAGGTACTGATATTACAGGAGCTTCAAGAGGTGGTACCACGTCTTTACAAAATGGTATAGATCTTAATGGAGCTACAGGATGCACCATCGGAGGGACTTCCGGTGCCATTACACGTAATATTGTTTCCTGTTGTTCCAGCATCGCAGTACGTATTCGTTCTACCTCAACAAATACTACCGTTCAGGGGAATTATATCGGCACTACAGTTACAGGTAATGCGATTCCTGCGGTAGCCAATGGCAACAATGCCATTGACATCAATAGCAGTAACAATCAATTGATCGGGGGAAGTGTATATGCTGCCCGCAATGTTATTGGGGGAAGTACGATTGGCATCAATGTACAAACCTGTGCGACTCTAACAATCAAAGGCAACATGATTGGCATCGGTGCAAATGGTACTACCGCGTTGGCAAATACTGCTCAAGGTATACGTGTACAGAGTACCTGTTCCGCGGTAACGATCGGTGGAGGCTTGCGTCCTGAACGAAACGTGATTTCGTCCAATGGCAACGACGGCATTAACATGAGCGGAACAATTACCGGCCTTACCATTCAAAACAACTACATCGGCTTTGACTCTTTGGGTGTACTAGCGAGAGGCAACAACGGTGATGGGATAGATGTCAGCAATGCAAGTACCATACTCGTGGGAGGATCAACGTATAATTTGCGCAACGTCATAGGAAACAATACCGCAGTTGGTTTGAAGTTAACAACCAGTACCGTTTCTACCGTGATCAAAGGAAACTTCATTGGATTGGGTGCTGACGGCAGTACATCTGCTGGAAATACTAGTCAGGGCATGAACATTAGTACCGCTGTAGCAGTCGTCGTTGGTGGTCCCTTAACTGCTGAACGAAATGTAGTGGGAGCAAATGGCAACGATGGTATACAAGTCAATCCAGCGACTGGCCTTACCATTCAAAACAACTACATCGGCTTCGACTCCACAGGTATCTTATCAAGACCTAATGCTGGCGACGGTATGGAGCTCGACAACAGTTCTAGCGTATTGATAGGAGGCACCGCTTATAACTTGCGCAATGTCATCGGCAACAATACACAAGATGGAATTAGGATGTCAAACAGTACTGTTTCTGTCACTATCAAAGCCAATTTCATTGGGCTTACTGCCAAAGGAGCGGCGGCCGGTAATGGAAGTGTAGGTATTCAAGTCTCCACGGCTACAGCAGTCACGATTGGTGGTCCGACCGTTTACGAAAGAAATGTCATCGGTTCCAACAACGGCGATGGAATGACATTAAATATCATCACCGGACTAACGATACAAAACAATTACATCGGTTTTGACACTCTCGGTTTGGCAGCCAGGGGGAATGCCGGCGATGGTATTGAAGTCTCGGGAAGCAGCAGCAGTACGGTCCTCATAGGTGGAAGTACGTACAACCTGCGCAACGTCATCGGTAACAATACACAGGATGGTCTTCGTCTCAACAATATATTAGTATCTCTGATAGTTAAAGGAAATTTCATTGGACTCTCTCTCAATGGCACGGCTGCACCCAATGCAAACAACGGTGTAGACGTTAACACCGCTGTCAATGTATCAATTGGAGGATTGTTGGTACAGGAGCGAAACATTGTTTCTTCCAATACACAACGAGGCATCACGATCAATACAGCTAGTCCTGTTACGATACAAAATAATTATGTAGGTACTGATTCCACCGGTATGATAAATAGGGGCAATGGTCAGCGGGGCATTAGTGTTTCTCAATGTGCCAGTAACTTGGTGATTGGAGGTACAGTGTTTGCTGCGCGAAACATCTCTTCTAGTAACGGACAAATTGGCGTTGCTTACGATAACAGCCCCGGAGCATTATTGAAAGGGAATTTCATCGGAGTCGCGAAAGACGGAATTACAGCAATGGGTAATGGTCAGCAAGGTGTATTAGTTTCCAATTGCAACAGCACCATCATCGGTGGATCTACACTGGCTGAACGCAACATCGTGTCTTCCAATACCGGCCGGGGTATAGAGATCACCAATAGCAATTCCATTACCGTCGTTAATAATTACATTGGTGTGGACTCTACTGGTATGGCGGCCAGAGGCAATAACAACAATGGTCTTACGGTCTCCAATTGTTTAGATCCTGTCATTGGTGGAATAGCTCAGGGAAATTTGATCAGCAATAACATGGGACATGGCATCTCTATCCAGGGAACCTCTTCACGCGCCATTGTTAAAGGAAACATCATTGGTTTTGCGGTGAATGGAAATACGGCGATGGGGAATACCGCCGGTCATGGATTGGAAATAAACGCCAGTATCAACGCCGTCGTCGGAGGTACTGCAGTGGCAGAACGCAACCTGATCGGTAATAATTTTAACCACGGTATTCGTGTCAATGCTTCCAGTGGAGTAACGATTCAAGGAAACTACATCGGTGTAGATGTGACAGGATTATTGGCGCGTGGCAACGGAATGACCAACAGCAACAACGGCATCGATGCCGATCAGTCGGCTAACTTAGTGATTGGTGGTACTACATACAGTGCAAGAAATATTGTATCGGGAAATGGTGGCGATGGCATTTACCTCCACAACGGTTGTGCAGGTTCTCTCATCAAAGCCAATTTTGCAGGATTGGGTAGAGACGGATCAACGCTGATTTCAAATACCAATAGTGGTATCAGGGTATGGGGAGACGCTACGTCTAACGGCATCACATTCGGAGGTTCTACGCATGCAGAACGAAATGTGTGTTCAGGTAATGGTCTTACGTCAGCGGGCCTTTCAAGAGACGGGATACGAATAGAAGGAAATGCGAGTAACCATACGATCAAAGGGAATTATTGTGGTACCGATTCAACAGGAACCATCGCTATTGGAAACATGTGGGCCGGTATTTCTGTCAACGAAGTAAGTAACGGTATCATAGGAGGGACGGGTACTTACGAAGGGAACATCAGTGCGGGCAATCACCACGAAGGGATCTACATGAGAAACACGGTAAACTGCGTAGTGGTCAATAACCGCGTAGGTACAGATAATACAGGAACGATCAACCTGGGTAACGGAGAGTTCGGCATCAACATGGTACAAGTCAGTACCAACAACACCATTGGTGGAAGCCTGGCAGAAGCTAACTACATCGCCAACACAGGAGCGGATGCTACACAGTATTCAGGTTCGGGAATATTTGTGGATAGCGTTTCGCAGTACAATAAAATTGTCCGTAATAAGATTTATTGCAATGCCGGTTTGGGTATCTATGTGAAGACGACCGGTAACGAAGGCATTGCTCCTCCTGTCATCACTGCCGCTGATCCCAATACGGTAAGTGGAACAGGCAGCATCAACGGAGATTCCATTCATGTGTACCACACGAATGTATCTGGCGGTGCCTGCGATTGCGAGGGAGAGACCTTCATCGGTGCTACTGTTGTATCCGGTGGTACATGGTCTATTACGCATAACCTGAATTACACGCTTCCTACTGCTTACAACGTTACTGCCACAGAAACAACAGCCAATAAAAGTACGTCACAATTTTCTCCCTGCAACAGTGCACTGCCGGTGGAGTTTGTTGCTTTCACTTTAAGTAAAACCGGACAGCGCTCGGTAGACCTGGTCTGGAGCACGGCATGGGAAGAGAACAATAGCCATTTTGTGGTAGAACGCAGTTCTGATGGAAAACAGTTTGAAGCCCTGAGTTCTGTAAATGGCAAAGGAAGTTTTCAGGGTTTGTCGCAGTATGCAGCAATAGATGATGAGCCGTTGATGGGCATCAATTACTACCGCATTCGTCAGGTAGATGTAGACGGCCATTCCACGACGACGGCCATCAAAGCAATCGAATGGGATGGAGACGGCTTGCAGATCATCATTACCACAAGTAACGTGGGTATTCTTTCTCCAGAAAACACCACAGCGAGCTACGGTGTTTACACAGAGTTGGGTCAACAGTTATTGAGCGGACAAGTGCAATTGGCAACCAACGTTTACAAGCCTTTATCACTGGGGCTTCCCGAAGGGATTTATTTGTTTTATGTGACTACGCCTACGAAAAGTATTTGGAAAAAGATACCAATAAGGTAATGCGATAAGTTAGTTATAGGTCATGTAAAAAGCCATCATATATGCGATGGCTTTTTTATTGAATAAGGACTTCGGAAGTGCTAAAGATCAGTTCAGAGGTCATCTAGTTTACCTCTGAACTGATCCGGATGAGTATAGAAGTGAACTAGATTACTTCTGAAGTAATCTAGTTCACTAAAGAGGTTATATTGTTTACTTCGGAGGTGATCTGGTTTAGCAAAGAAGTCTTCCGGATTACCTCCGAGGTCATCTGGTTTAGTAAAAAGGTAATCGCGTTTACTTCGGAGGTGATCTAGTTTACCTCCGAAGTAAACTTTAATGACCGGAATTTTTAAAAAGAGTGAAATTTTAAATTGAATTATAAGCTAAACAAACAGTACGATTTTGTGTCTAAGTGCTGGTTTCTCCCTCTAAAAAGCCATGTCCTTATGAATTAGCTTAAAACCCGCTAAAATCCGTAAGAATTTCTTCCAAAATTGACAATAAAGTTACACCACTCTCTTATCTTTACACCTTACACGAGACGACACTATATGACGACACGTAAACTCATCTTCACCCTTTTCCTGATCAGTTGTTTTTTCAATTGCTTTGCACAACCCGGTACACTGGATGCGAGTTTCAATAGCACAGGTATTAATACCTTTTCTTTCAAACAAAATACTTCGGCTGAACATGTAGCAGGTTCTGCTGCTGATACCTTAGGAAACATTTACATCACAGGATCGGAAACGACTACTTTTACTATTCCTTTTGTGATTAAAGTTCTTCCCAACGGTAAATTGGATCGTACATTTGGAACAAACGGGAAAGTGACACTGGATTTTCTAGAACCTAATTCCTTTGTTCCGGCGGCTATTGTTATACACCCTGATGGAGGAATTGTATTAGCAGGTTATCACACTTCCTCTTCGCTTGAATTACCATGTATTGTTAAGTTATTGCCTAATGGATCATTAGATCCTAGCTTCAATTATACAGGCACAGGTTATACGGATTTTCCTTCTTCTTATGCAGCATCTGGTTCGGGTGCGACCTTTACTGCGGTGCATGTAAGTTCTACAGATATCATAGCGAGCGGTTCAACGGCAGGCGTTGGCAATGCAGGAAGTAACTTTTTAGTGGTTAGAGTGAATGGAACAAACGGTACTCCCTTAGATGGCTGGGGTAATGGAAATGGAGAACAACCCATTGATTTTGGTGCTACACCGGATTACTCCACTTGCTCTGCTTTGCTTGGAAATATTTTGTACATGGCGGGTAGCACTGGAACTAGTAATGATATGGCTATTGCTGCCATTGACGTTACTTCGGGAAGTTTGTCAACTAGTTATGCTGCGGGCTTCGGATATGAAACTCTTCCTTTGATAGGAGGTACAAGTCTCAACTCTTGTAATGCCATTCAGGTGGCATCTGACGGGAGTGTGGTGCTGGGAGGTTATGCAACAGATGGATCAGGAAATAATAATTTTATGATTTATCAATTGTTATCAGACGGTTCTTTCGGCTATAGTCAAATGTATACCATCGGCTCTTCTACCGACAGTAAAGCATATTCTCTTTCACTCGATGAACCTAACAATGGTCTTTTGATAGGAGGCAGCATTAAGAATCCTGTCAGCGGCATTTACAGTTGGACACTTATTCGTACCAACTACGCTACCGGGGCGCAGGACAATATATTTGGCGTTCAAAATTATACGTCTGTTACATCCAGCGCTTTTGACGGGATTGCGGACATCATCCATTTGAAAGACAACAATTATATATTGGGCGGCAGCATCCGTTACCCGATAACAGGTACTACAGATATCAAAGTTAAAAAAGTCGATCCAAGTGGTGTGGCAGTGGCTGCTTACGGCAGTGCTTCGGAAGGTACGTTCTGGGTCATAGACCAAAGCTCTTATGTCACAGACATGGCAAAACGCAGCGATGGTAAGTTGTGGGTCTGCGGAAATTACAAAGACGCTAGTAGCGGCATTGAAATTCCTGTGATAGCACTGATGAACCCCGACGGAAGTTTTGATACCGGCTTCGGAGGCACGTCTGGTGCCGATGCCGGAGTGCTGGAATTGCACAATATCGCACCTTCTACCATTGTCAATGGAATAAGAGTAGGCTCATTTGCATTACAAGGCAGTGACCTTATCGTAGCAGGAACTTATTTAGACACCAACCTCTTTGTCATTCGTGTAAAAAGCGATGGTACGCTGGACAATAGTTTCAACGGAAATCTAAAATTCAATGACCTCCCAGGACCTAATGGAAAAGGAGCTTATGCGCATCAGGTGTTGGTTCAGCCGGACAATAAAATTCTGGTATACGGATACCTTGGAGGAAGTCTTGTCATAGGTCGCTACAACAGTGATGGAACACAAGATGCAGGTTTTGGTGGTGGCACAGGATATTATGTACAAGACAGCACAGACATTGGTGATTACGATGTACTGGGTGTTCAGCTTGCATTGCAGGCGGATGGCAAAATAGTAGCAGTCGGTACACATGTTACACCTTTTACCAGTTCAGAAGATCTATTGGTCTTTCGCCTCAACACCAATGGTACACGCGATTATACCTTTGCTTCCTCAACACTGGGCTTATTCACTTATAACACAACTGGTCCAAATGGAGTACAGTCCGCTACCAGTGTATGCATCAATTCCAAAGGCAAAATCATTGTAGGAGGATTGGTTCAAACAAGTGGAAGTCCAGTAGCGCGTACAGAGCAGACGGCCAGCAGCACGTACAATTATCTTTTACTACAGGTGAATCCTAACGGTACATTGGATACCACATTTGCTTTACATGGTGCAGCTTCTATCAACGCAGGCTATTCGGTACAAGGCATCCTGGGATTGCAATTGGAAAATGACAACGCCATAGTAGCCACAGGTGTGGCTACGGATATTAATAATAAAGACTACGCAACGGCTTTGCGTTTTAATGCGTCAGGATCATTGGACAATACCTTCAACGGCCAGGGTCATTATGCGATCAGCCGAGGTTATCCGAAGAAAGCATTGATCCTTGGGGGCAGTTTATACGTGCTGGGAGGAGATGATAAATTAGACAACAGTCCCTACGGATATATTGCCAAATTAAAACTGGGCAGTGGTCCGGTCATTAAAACGACTTATCTCGCTTTGCCCAATTACATCAACAAATATTACGGAGACAAACCCTTCCAGGTGAAGCCAGTGACCAATAGTCCGGCGCCTATTCAATACTCGGTAAGTGGTTCTGGTTGTGCAACGATAGACGCAGCTACTGGTTTGGTGACAATGACTTGCGCGACCATCAATCCTCCGGTTACCATTATGGTAGTTCAACCCGCTATATCCGGCTACACGGCTGATACAGCGTATACCTATTTGAACATTCAAAGAGGCACACCTACTATTGTGTTTGATGAACAAGGGGGGATAATCGGAGAGAAATTTCAACTGGCGTTTCAAACGAATTATAACGATCCTACTTTAACGTATTACACACAGCTTAATCCTTACTACTCTCCCTATTTATCTTTGTACAATAATGACAGTATAGAAGTATTAGCAGAAGGAACAGCAAGCGTGACGATCTACTTTTCTGGTACCAATAATTTTGAAGCGGCTAATGTGACGGCAATTATTCACGGATATACACAACTTGTGGCACCTGTTGCATCGGACGATGCCGCGGTATTGACGAGTGGATTGGACAACGATGCGGTCATTCAAGTGCTGGCTAATGACCAGGCCTTTTCTGGACAAATTCAAAAACAAAGCATTGACCTTGATCCGAGCACACCTCTTATCATAGACACTGTTTATGTATCGCCTTCTTTGGGATTATTTTTTACAGATACGACAGGTGCCGTACATTATGTGCATTTCGTAGGCTTCATCGGTTCGGGATCTATTAACTATACCATAAGAGATAACCACAATCAGGTATCAGCAGCAGCAAAGATCAGTGTAGCGGTACAAGTCCAAGGAGAAAAACCGGCGCTCAAAGCAACGGAGTTGTTTACACCCAATAACGATGGGCTAAACGATGCGTTTGTGATCGGTTTTGTAGATCTGGAGAAAACCAACATTCTAAAAATATACGATCGCAATGGCGAAGAACTATTTACATTCAGCGATTATAAAAACGACTGGGCAGGTGACATGCCGAACGGGAACAAGGCAGAGAACGGAATTTATTATTACCTCTTCACAGAAGGAGCTGATGGTGGCGACCAGCGTGAACTGAAAGGGGTAGTGGAATTGAGAAGATAACAAAGAGATATAGTCAGCTAGGAATTTGGGGAAGAATACATAGCATGTGTGGCAGTAGATTGTAAAAAATCGGCTGCTCAGAAAAAAATTAAAAGAATAAAACAAAAACAAACCGATTCATTTTTATGATGAAACATTACTGCTTTGCACTACTTGCTTTTGCTGTTACGCTAAGCACTGCGTGGGCTCAACCAGGTGCACTCGACCCAGCCTTTGCTACTAAAGGGCTTAAGAAATTTTCCTTCCATCATAACCTGTCGAATGACCAGGCGCTTGCTTCTGTGCAGGATGCTTCGGGCAATTTGTACGTTGCGGGTTTTGAAACCAACAGCAGCGGAGGCCAGAATCCTTTTGTCGTAAAAATGCTTCCTTCCGGTAAGCTTGATCCAACGTTTGGAACAGAAGGCAAAAGCGTTTTCCCAATTGGCAGCAGTGGTGAATTCTTCTATCCCAATTCTATAACGCTACAAGCGAATGGGAAAATTGTAATGGCTGGATATTTCAACTATGTAGGAGATGGAAGCTCTCAATATGCCAGCGTGCTTCGATTGAACGCAGACGGATCACTGGATGAAAACTTTGGTCCAAATGGGGGCTATTATACTTACATCTCAATCTCAGCTTATACGTCTGTTGTCATCGCTAACAATATGATTTTTGCTACAGGCGGAACGTATACCCCGACCTATCAATATGCTGATTTTATTATTTCTGTGCTGGATACGACAGGTTCTCCTACATATCCTGCAAGCTTCGAGGGATACGCCGCTATGGACATTAACTTCTCTCCCTTACAGATAGCAGATTATGCGACCTGTTCTGCACTGGATGGGAACATTCTTTATATAGGAGGAATGACGACGGATACAAATGGTTACACAGCGTTTGGTTATTCAGCATTTGATATAACCACCATGGATACCGTAGCGGGTCGTGGAAATGTACTCTTGCCTATTGTGGGAGGCAGCACGGGGACGCTCAATACTTGTACGTCAATTAAAGTAACGGCTAATCATGAATTACTCTTTGGTGGTTATGTCGATTATTTTGACAGCAACAACATGCGTGATTTCTTATTGTATAAAATAGATGCCAGCGGTCAGCCTGATGTTACGTTTTCATCTACTGGTTCTCAAACGTATAAATTAGGAGCGAATCTTTACAACTCCATTACCACTATGTTGTTAGACGGCAGCAATGTGTTGTTGGCCGGTAGCAGCAACATTTCATATGCTGACTTACCAATGTGGGGTGCCATAAGGGTGAATACTTCCAATGGGGTTGTCGACGGTAGCTTCTCTTCCGCAAACATTTCCATTATTCAAGGTTCTGACGAATGCATCACCAGTGTTGCCAAGTCGATTGATGGCAGTTATTATTTAGTAGGAACATGGAGTTCGACAAATAATGAAGATGCACTCGTAAAGAAAATCACACTCAATGGTTCTAATGTAACAGGCTTTGGTAGCGGTTCGCAAGCGAACTTCTGGATTGAAGATTACGATGCAGTAATTACCGACCTGGCGAAAAGATCAGACGGAAAATTCTGGATCAGCGGTTACTATTTCGATCCAGTCAATGGTGGCTTCATCGGAGCGATTGCTTTGTTAAACAGTGATGGCAGTACAGATACGACAACTATTAAAGGCAATTCAGATGCTGGGGTGATTAACATCGATAGTTTGATGAAAGCCTACAATGGTTTTCAAAATGCACAGGCTACAACTATTATCTTGGAATCGTCAGGAACATTATTGGTAGCAGGAATTTATCTAAATGCTTTGGACAGTGCAGATGCTTTTATTCTTCGCTTAGGTACAGACGGAAAATTGCAAACCTCTTTTAACGGCGGTGCAGCTTATAATTCCTTTTCGATGGATAATTGTTATCCTCAGGAGATTGTTGTGCAACCGGACAATAACATACTGGTTTATGGTTACGCCCGCCAGATACTTGCTGTGGCACGCTTCAATAGCAATGGTACCCTGGATGCAACATTTGGTAATGGGAATGCTGGCATCTTCCTGTTCGGCGATCAGGTGAACGATGACATAGCACTCAACACGGTACAGATGCAATTGCAATCGGATAATAAAATAGTCTGTTCAGGAACATATTATGGGAATGATACTTATGGAGATTTTTTGGTTTTCCGATTGACTACGGCGGGTGTTTTAGACAATACATTCGGTACAGGCGGTTTCTATACGTATCCGTTCAATACGAGCGGAGGTGACATTGCTTCTGCACTTGCTATTAAATCCAACGGACAAATTCTGGCAGGAGGTCAAATGCAACTTTCGGGCACCAGCTACCAGTATGCCATGCTGCAGCTCAACAACGACGGCACATTGGACAATACCTTCGGAAGCACAACACAGCCAGGAACATTTACCTACAATGCCGGTTATGAGCAACACGGCATCAGAGGACTTCACATAGAAAGTGCCAACGCCATCGTAGCTTCGGGTATGGCAGGAGCCAGCAAGGGTTCTTTTTACATCACGGCTTTACGCGTCACAGGAACCGGACAACTGGATCAAACTTTTAACGGACAGGGTCACGAGACCATTGCTTTAGGATATGCCAGAACCTCAAAATTATATAACGGGCAACTATATGTCATTGGAGCTACAGATAAACCAATCAATACGCCGAAGCTAGGGCAGATTGCCCGATTGAACCTGGGTACAGGGCCAGTCATTAAAACAACGAACTTACAGTTGCCGGATCACATCAACAAAACATTCGGCGACGATCCTTTCTTTATTAAACCCATTACCAATAGTTACGGTCCGATCACTTATAGTATAACTAATGGAGCTGACCAGGGAACAGTAGATCCAAAGACAGGTTTGGTGACGATAAAAATGGTTCCTGGTGATGAATATCCTCTTACGATACAAGCATACCAGGCCGCAGTATCAGGCTATACGGAAGCCTATGCTTCGGTTATAATCTATATTAGTCAGGCCCTTCCTACTATTGTATTTACCGATCAGGGAGGTATAATAGGAGATACGATCAGGCTTTCGTTTCAAACAAATTCTGACACAACCTATGGTTATTATTATAATTTCAGTTCCCCCAATTTTCAAAGTTACACGCGAGACAGTGTGATCATTTTGGGAGAAGGTTCTACAGCAGTAACATTGAATCTGAATAGCACACAGAACTATACTAATGCTACCGCTACGGCTACCATTCATGGGTATACGAAACCGATAGCTCCAGTAGCATCAGACGATGATGTGGAGTTGATTCAGGGACTTAACAAAGAAGTCGACATTGCTGTACTGGCCAATGATCAGGCCTATACAGGCCGCATCGTACCGTACCTGATCGATCTTGATCCCAGCACAACAGCGATAGACAGTGTGTATTTCTCTTCTGCCCTTGGTGCCTTTAAGACAGACAGATCCGGTGTTGTACATTATATTCCTTTTCAGGGACTTGTTGGTTCAGGTGAAATCAATTATACCATTACCGATTCCAGAGGGGATGTGTCTGCACCGGCTAAAATTACAGTCACTGTAAAGTTACTAGGACAAAGACCTGCGCTGAAAGCGACGGAATTGGTAACACCCAATAACGATGGATTGAACGATGCGTTTGTGATTGGCTACGTAGATTTTGAAAAAGAGAACATTCTTAAAATATACGATCGCAACGGAGAGGAATTACTTACGCTCAACAACTACAGAAACGATTGGGAGGGCACTCTGTCAAACGGTAAGCAGGTAGAGAACGGTATCTATTATTACCTATTCACAGAAGGTGATGACGAGCGTCAAATAAAAGGCGCGGTAGAATTTAAAAAATAATAAAAACAATATATCAATAAAACTTAAACTAAAAGATCGGTATCCGGACAACCTTATCCGGAACTACTGGTCACACAATTAAAACAATGAAAACAAGTTTACGTTATTTCCTTTGTGCTGCCGTTGCTGTTCTATCCTTGAATCAAGCCCATGCACAACAATATCCTTCGGTAGGATTTTTAACCAATACGCAATTGTTTTTCAACCCGGCTTATGCAGGATCAGGTGAAGGCGTTCGTGCTACAGGGCTCTACAGAGCCCAATGGACGGGCGTTCAAGGCGCTCCTCAAACTCAAATCGTAGCAGTTGATGCTCCGGTGGGAAGAGGAATTGGCTTGGGTGCTACCGTATCTCGTGATAAATATTATTCTTACAACCAGGTAGACATCATGCCAAGTATCTCTTACCGTGTCAATGTAGGTCCCGAGACTTACATACAGGCAGGGATCAGAGCAGGTGTGTCTGTTGTTAATTTTGGAAACGGCGCGTTCCAATGGGATGCCAACGATCCACTAAATAGTCAAAGCAGAAACGGAGTGGTACCAAGAATAGGCGCAGGTTTCTATTTGAAAGCACCTCGTTATTTTTTAGGACTTTCAGCACCAGATTTGGTAAACATCGATTCCAAAAAAATATTCTACGATCAGAGCACCAATAAATCAACGATTAAAACCAATTACTTCCTGACTGCCGGCGCGCGCATTGATGTAAGTGAATACATCACGTTTGTACCGAATGCCTTGGTAAGAGAATACGCAGATCGTCCATGGTACGCGAGTGTGAATGCGGGTTTTGAATTCAACCAAACGGTATTGTTCGGAGTGGGTTATATTTACTCTAACGGTATTGCTGCCTACACGACCATCGGTTTTACTCCGAAAATCAAAGCAGGTTATCGATTTGAATACAGTCCTTCCAATGGTAACATTGGTAAGTTCTCTACCAGTGAAATCATGATTTCATACGGCATACAATAAACCTCTTTACCCTTTTGGGTCTACTACATGAAAAGAAAAATAACTTCTGTCCTTGTTCTCCTGCTGCTTGTTGCAGCGGGCGTGCAGGCTAAGCCTAATCCACAGGCGAAAGCTAAAGCAGACCAACAGAAAATTTTGGTGCTTGACCAATATTACCGTTCGGGTAATTATAAATTTGGTTTGAGCCGTGTCAAAGAATTTGCAAGAGCTGCCAAACGTTACGAAGAAACATCGATGTACCGCGTTTGTCTGAAATCTTATGAAGCATTGTTCAGCATGGCGATCTCAGATGTAGAAGAATACTACCGCTACCTGGGAGAAGCAGAAAAAGGATTTGCAACGGCAGATAAATCGGATTTGTCTATGTACATTCTTTCCACCAATGCCTTGGCAAATGCCTATGCCAGCGTTGGAAATTATGTGAAAGGACATCAACTCTATGACGAACTGTGGAAGAGCAGTGCATACGAGCAAGGCAAGAAAAGCAATCCTTATGTATTGGAAGCGGCTTATGGTAAAGTGAATATGCTGTACGAACAAGCTTATTATAATGAAGCACAGCGCGAAGCGGACAAATACCTGACGCAAGCGTTTTTGAGAACAGGCAATTACGATTCTATTCCGGACAAAGAAGGTGTCTTATATTATGGAAAAGTAAAAAAGAAAGACCTCCTGTTGCGTAGGAAACAATACGCCAACTTATTATTGTTGAAAGCAGAAATCTATAAAGAGAATGGATTTATGGATTCTTCTCTGGCCATCGTCAATCAATCGGAAGAGTGGATCAGAAAAAATTTAAAATACGCAGAAGGCATATTACCTCGTGTATATTTTTTGAAAGCAGAATTGTACAACAGCAAAGACGACCTGAAAGAAGAAGAGAAATTCTTGAACAAGGCGCTGGGTGCCTCTCAGAAATTTTACAAACAACATTCACCGCTTGCCATTACCATTCAACGCGAACAGATTCGTAACCTGGTAGAACAAGGAAGACCGGAAGAAGCCACCATGAGAAACAATAACCTTGACGTGCAAGTGTTGGGTTATTATGGAAAGAACAGTCTTGCTTACGAAAACAATAAACTGATTGATGTAGAACGTGAGATATACAACGGTGAGTGGAAGAGAGCATCAAAACATTTGGAAGACTATTTGAAGAGCGAAGAGATTCTTCCTCCCATTCATAAAAGTCGTGCAGATGCATTGATCCTGATGGCAGATGCTTATTTGAATGTCAATGAAGTTGATAAAGCGGAAGCTGCCATGTTGCATGCCGTAGACATATATGCTACATTGGATGGCAAGCAAGCACCGATATACCATTTGAATTTGTTAAAGTTAGCTGCGTTTTACACCGAGTATTCTGACAAATTCAAAGAAGCAGAAAATATTTACAAATACAGTTTCGACAGTGTATTGAACTATAGCATCTCTCATTACAGTAATTACTACAACCAACACAAATACGGTGAAGCGCATTTGATGGAAGTAATTGAGAACTATGACAAGGCTGGCAAACTTTACGCAGACATTGCGGAAGATGCAAAAATTAAATTCGGTTCGACTTCTATTGCTTATGCTATCGCACTCGATCGCTATGCGGATTTTGAAGTGACAGTAGGAAATTACCTGGAAGCCGATCAGAAAATCAGAGAAGCCAGATTGATCTTCGATAGAAATTTGCAAAGAAGACACGTACAAGATCAGGCGCACTTGTTGCAAACATTGGGTCGATTCCTGATTGTACAAGGGTTGTATGAAGAAGCCAGTGTGATTTTCAACAAGGAAAGACGCTTGCTAAAAAAATCATTCTTTGAAGAAACAGATATTTATGCCGCACAGGAAGATGTGTTCTTGTTAAACATCTACCTTGGTAAATACCAGAAGACAGAAGAAGCACTGAACGACATCATCGCCATGCGTCAGAAACGATTTGGTCCTGAACACAAGAGTTTGATCAATCCATTGTGTTACCTGGCTTATTTGAAAATTGTAACAGGTAATTATACAGAAGCGGAAATACACGTAGACAGAGCGCTTGCCATCAGTCAAAAATTATTTGGCGACAATTCGGTGAAATATGCTGAAGTATTGGTGTACAAAAAAATGTTGTACACGGCCATCGGCGATTATGACCAGGCAGAGAAAGCAATCAAAAGAGTAGTAGACATCGACGTCGTACACTTTGGCGAGGGCCACATCAAAGTAGCAAAGTACATGCACGAATTGGCACTGGCCAAATACTACAGTCAGACCGATGCGAAGAAAGTCATGGTCAGCAACTTTACACAAGACGATGGCAAATCCAACACACGTAGTATCGGATCAGTAGCCACAAAGAAAGAAAGAAAAGCCGATGCACCGAAACTCAATACCAACGCTAATAGTGAGGAGTTGTTTAATACCTCATTGGAAATTCTGAGAGAAGAATTGGGAGAGAACAATCCTGAATATGCGATTGCTTTGGAAAATGCTGCAGTATTCTACCTCAACACAGGCAAAGTAGAACTTGCTGTAGACTACATCAAGAAAGCGAAAACGATTTGGGTGAAAGTGTTGGGTGATAATAATTTTTACTCTGCCCGCATCGATTACCTTACTGGAAACATTTTAGCAGTACAAGGCAATTATTCAGAAGCATTGAAATCATACGAACGTTCCAGAGATTCTTTCAAAGATTTGTTTGATGACAACCATCCTGATTATTTGGAATCTCAAGGTAAGTGTGCACAGATGTACTACATCCAGGGCGATGTGAAGAGTTCGATAGAATCGTCTGAAGAAACAATTGACAAGTCGCTGGTATATTTGGATAAGATATTCCCTTCTTTGAGTGAAAGAGGAAAAGCCAGTTACTGGGTAAAAGTAAAAAGCCATTTCGAGTTTTATAAAACACTAGCTTTTACGCAAAACCAAAACAATCCGGACATGGTCGGAAGAGTGTATGACATTACGCTAAAAACAAAAGCCATTTTGTTGAGCTCTTCTTTGAAAATGAAACAACGCATTCAAAGCAGCGGAGATACGGTACTCATCAACAACTATGAGGAGTGGGTAGATTTGAAAGAAGATTTGGGTGTGGCAGTGTCTATGTCGCCGGCACAACGCAAGGCGGATGGAATAGATATTTACAAACTGGAATTGCAAATTGAAAACTACGAAAAGAAACTGAGTAAGAGTTCAGATTTGTTTGCGAAAAACAACCAGAAGATCGAAGGGTGGGCTTCTTTGAAAAAAGTATTGAAGGCAAATGAAATGGCGATAGAAGTAGTGCCATTCAGAGTATTCGATAAAAAATTCAATGACACCACCATCTGGTATGCCGTGATGGCAGTTTCTACTACCACGAAAAAGAATCCTGAATTCATTGTGATGAAAGACGGTCAGCGCATGAATACGAAAGGCATCAGTTACTATAGAAACTGTATCCGTTATGAAATCACGGACGAACGTTCTTACGACAACTATTGGAAGGCCATCAAGCCGTTGATCAAAGACGATAACATGACGGTTTATTTTTCTGGTGACGGTATTTACAACCAGTTGAATTTGGAAACACTGAAATCGCCGGAAGGGCAATACTTGCTGACGCAAAATAAAGTCGTATTGATCAGTAGTACACGCGATCTGGTAGAAGGAAGATCAAAAGTAGTGAAATCAAAAAACGCGGTGGTGAAAGAAGGCAAGGTGGACAACATGGTCTTGTTGGGTAATCCGCAATACTATACATCAAGCGACATCAAAGTTCATCAGGTAGCACAATTGCCAGGTGCTGAAACAGAAGTGTTGAAAGTAGATGCGATCTTGAAAGAGGCTAACCGCAACGTAACCATGTACCTTGGTGCCGATGCTACAGAAGGACAATTGAAAAAGGTATTTAACCCTGGTGTGTTCCACATTGCAACGCACGGATTCTTCTTGCAAGATGAAGAAGGAGATGACGATGGGGCAGATGAATTCTCTGACAAAGCGGTAGAGAATCCATTGTTGCGTTCGGGCTTGTTGTTGAAGAACGGCGGACAGTTGTTGCAAAAGGAACACGTGTTTGCCTTCAACAAAGAAGAAGGAATCTTGACGGCATACGAAGCGATGAACCTCAACTTCGATCAAACAGAACTGGTTGTACTCAGCGCCTGTGAAACAGGATTAGGAGAAGTACAATTGGGAGAAGGAGTATTCGGATTGCAACGTTCCTTTTTAGTAGCAGGATCGAAATCAGTCGTGATGAGTTTGTTTAAAGTATCAGATGAAGTGACTGCAGAGTTGATGTCATCATTCTATAAAAAATGGATGGAGACCGGCGACAAGCGTGGTTCCTTCATTGCAGCGAAAGTAGAAATCATGAACAAATACAATAACCCACACTTCTGGGGTTCGTTCATCATGATTGGTGCGAACTAATTTACTAGTCTCAATAATTTTGAAAGAGTCGCAAGCGTAAGTTTGCGACTCTTTTTATATAATATAAAATCATATACTTATGATCGAGTTGTTAAGCAGAGAAGAGGCTTTGGCCTGCAACAAAACGTTGGCTTCATATATTGTGGATTTGCAGAACCTCTTATACAACCCTTCTTTATCTGGTAATTTATTGGAGCCGGGTGAAATCTATTCACAAGAAGAATGTGATGAATCAAACAAAGAAATGACGGAAGCATATGAAAAAAAGAAAGATCAGGTTTCTGTTATTCCAATCAAGGAAAATTTTAAAGGAAGAATAATTTATACGTTTTCAGAAAAAGAAGTCAATCGCTACCTCAACCACCTTGCGAGTACTTTCGCGATACTTGCAGACAAGCTTCAGTGGAGATCGGTAATTTTTCTATTGGATTATTCAACACCCTGGCTTAGCCAGAAGAATGATTGCGAACCTGTACAAAAGGCACTCGATTACTTAACCAGACTAGGAGTTAATGAAGATTTCACGGGAGGATTTAAAGTAAACGGGAATGATCTAAAAGAATTTATTCAACAGTTATTTTGGATTATTCGATGCAATGCGGCATTGCCTTACTGCTTTTTCTCCGGAGAGAACAGTGCATTTGTAGGAAGTATTTGTAAACAAGGGAATTTTCATTTCGAGTTTTATTCGGAAGAAGAAAAAATGAAATTAGAAAAGACCGCAAAAGATATTGGAATGATTGACACAAAAGTTTGTGATGATATCCTTTCTAATAACGGATCGATCGAAGGAAGACAAATCATTGTATAGTAAAATAAACTGTCATAAGTCACGCTGCGATTAAGACTTGCGACAGGTATTGGTAATCCCCCCCCTGTTATTGACGCAATGCGGATGTGTTTTTATAAAGCATCCTTTTATATTTGGCTATCAAAAGAACTATTCATTAAAAACATAAAGCTATGATCAACGACATCTGGATCAATCTACCAGTTAAAAACGTACAACAATCAAAAGCATTTTTCAAACAATTGGGATTTGAATTCAACACACAATACGGAGACACCGATGTGTCTGCCGGTTTTGTGATTGGAAAGAAAGTGGTGATGCTGTTTGAAGAAAGCATGTTCAAAGGATTTGCAGGCAACGAACTCTCCGATGTAAAAAAAGGGACAGAAGTGTTATTCTCTATCGGCGCAGAAAGTAAAGCAGATGTAGATGAACTGGCGCAGAAAGTAGAAGCCGCTGGAGGCACGTTGTATAGCAAGCCAGCCATAAACCAGGGCTGGATGTACGGTTGTGCATTTATTGATCTGGACGGCCACCGCTGGAATGCGTTGTACATGGACATGAGCAAGATGCCAAAATAAATACCGATGGGGCAAGTCTTCTACAACCGGCTTGCGCTTTTAGTTGTACTTTACAGATACCACAGGTGCTATGTCTGTGTGCTAACGTGAAGTATCAACATGAGAAATAGTAAAAGATTCATTCTTGTTATTTTTGTGCTCATGAACAGCATGAGTGTATACGGTCAGATTGCTGAAAGTAAAATGGTTGGTTACTGGAAACACGTTGACATGCTCAACAAGTCGGAGATAAACGTTACCATAGACATCAAACCTTTTGATCTGAAGCTATTCAAAGACCATCGTTTTGAAATGATTGGCAATCGTGTAAAAGTGAAAGGCACTTGGGCATTGGAAGACTCAACGTTGGTACTGATCGATCCAACAAAAGGAGAAAGAGAATTTACCATACAAAAACTTCACGTACTAAAAGCAGATGGGAAGACGTTAGAGTTTACTGTGAATAATTTTGATGTGACAGGAGGCTTGAAAATTCTTTTGAAGAAAATAGAATGAGCTGTGCCATGAGAAATAAATTTCATTTCAGTATATAACGCCAAAAAGCGAGTCGTGATAAGGCTCGCTTTTTATATGATCATCATTGTCGACATTCCCCACAACTACCGCAAACCTTTCTACATTTTTTAAGGGCATAGTGGATATAAGGCGTTGAAACCCTCCGGCACGATCTTCGCCTCTGGTAGTGAAATTAAAGTTCACTGTTATGAAAACAGCTATAGGTTATTTATTTCTTTCTTTGGCGGCATCGCTGATTGGTGTCGTGTTGATTGTTGTCTGTTATGCCGTGACCGGTAATTTGCGTGCGCTGGATATGGAAGCGAACGATCAATACCATTTGCTGGCGCTTTGTATCTATAGCGTCATGCACGTGGGTGCCATTATTCCCTTGGCCTATTTTGGATTCAAGTGGATCAGGAAGGAAGAGAAGGTGAGTGAGAAAGATGCGAGAATCAGTGAAGAAAGAAGAGAAAAGTAAGCAGCAAACTGTGAACAGGAATGTTCAACCCTTTTGCTCATTAATTGACTGTTCTATTCGTTAAACTTTTTGTAGATTTGACCCTCTATACTGATGTTCCTGTTCAAAGAAAATCTTATGGCATTTACTACACGTGATCTATGGTTTTTGTTTTTTCTGTTGATGTTTGGCTTTTCGTCTTACGCACAACAATCAGCCCCGGCTTTGCGCAATAACCAACTTAAATTTTCTCCGATCAAACTGATCGATCCTATCAATCCCGGATTGGAACTGAGCTACGAGCGACGTTACGCGAAACAATTTTCCACACAACTGTCAGTAGCCTATCTGAAAGATTTTTTCAATACAACACCATAATACCAAAACGAAGATTACAAAGGAATCAGAGTAGGGTTGGAAGAAAAATTATTCTTTCGCAAAGAGGGTGTGGTGCAGCCTTATGTGGCGCTGGATTTTGTGTATGCCCATACCGATTTCAAAGACATACAGGATTTCAGACACATCGATAACAACGGTTATGCCTCTTCCTACACAGATACGTTCTCTGTTGATAAAAGAACGATTGCTGTCAATGGAAAATTTGGTTTACAAATCGTCGTTAAACATTTTGTAGTAGAGACGACGGTAGGTGTAGGCGTCAAATACCATGATGCCACGCACGGTGATCGCCTGGCACCAAAAGATTATTTTGACCATAGTGACAACATTATTCCAACGGCAGAAAAAGTGGCCGCGAGAGAAGGACATTATTTTACGTTGAATGTGCCGTTTAATTTTAAGCTGGGGTTTGTGTTTTAAGTAAACGGTAAACAGTTAGTTTACTCAACCCTCTTTATTTCCTTTTTGTTTTTCAATCGCCATCATCAGATGACCCAGCAAAAGCTGTAATTTTTTGTACGTGTCTTCATCGGTGATTTGTCCCTGTTCGTTTATTTTTTTCTTGACGGTCGGAATGCTCAGCGAAGAGTTTTCATCTTTGATGGTACCCAATGCAGTCAACGTATGTAGCAATGACTCCAAGGCCTTGTCACCACCGGAGGTCAAGGGAGAGGCGCTGATGACCGCTACTGGTTTTTCATTGAACTCACCGGTAGATACTACCCAGTCCAGCGCATTCTTCAATACACCCGGTACACCAAATGCATACTCTGGAGTGCAAATGATCACACCGTCGGCCGTGGCCAGTTGCCTGCGGAAAGAGGAAACAATGGGCACGTCTTCTGTCTTGTCAGGATGAAAAGGAGGAAGTTGTTCCAACTCTTCATAAAAATGAAAGGTGACAAGATGAGGAATCATTTCGGAAAGTGATCTTAGTATATGTGTGTTGAAAGACTGATGTCTAAGGCTTCCTGAGATGGCGAGTAGGTGTGATGCAGGAGTATCGGACATAATGTAGGATTGTAAAGGATGATTGTATCGCACCTCAATTTGGGAAAAAAAAGCACGCGAACAAATTCAAATAAAAAGTGTAAAGCCTGTTTTTTAATGGTTTGGCGCCAATTCAGACAATGGTATGATTCTGTCATTGCAGTTTGTACCAGTCAAAAAAATTAAAACAATTAAACGACTACAGCTATGACAACGAATCAAAATACCATCGAAGTCTTGAACGACCTGATCCGCATCAACAACGACCGTGTAACAGGTTATACCAAAGCCATTGAAGAATTGAAAGACGAAGACAACGATCTGCGTGTCGTGTTTCAATCGTTTGTATTGACCAGCAAAAGAATCATTTCTGAATTGACGGAAGCAATCCTTAACAAAGGGGGAGAACCGGCACACGATACAACGGCAGCAGGAAAAATTTACCGCGCGTGGATGGATGTGAAAGCAACATTCACTGGTCACGATACCTTATCTATCCTAAGTGCTTGTGAATACGGAGAAGACGCAGCGCAAAAATCTTACAAGATCGCGATCGAAGACAGCATAGGCATTGAAGTTGACTCTTTACAATTGATCACAGCACAAAAAGCAGAATTGAAAAAAGAACACGATTCTGTAAAAGAATACAGAGACGCTGAAAAAGTAGCGAAGTAATTCTTCCTTTATTTTCAACCAGCTATATATATAATGCTGTACCTGGCGTCGTTGCCGGTACAGCATTTCCTAAAATTTTATTCATCTTTAAATAGTTAACCCTTATGAAAAATATTGTTTCTTTTCTAAGTGCAACCCTGATTGCACTGGCTTGTTCTCTATCCATTCAATCTTGTGAAGAGAAAAAAGCACACGACAGCGAAAAAGTGGCGGAAGACCTGAACGACAAAAAATTTGACACACACGAAAGTGAAAAAAATGCGGAGCTCGTGGAGCATTCTGTCGCTTGCAGTTATGCCGTGATTGGTTTGTCTGAACTTGCAGAACAAAAAGCAGAACACAAAAATGTGAAAGCATTGGCGAAAGACATCGTGAAAGAACATGACAGAATCTTGACCGAGTTGAAAGTAGTCGCGGAAAAAGAAGGCATCTCTATCGCTACTGGTCCTAGTAACAAAGCAGAAGATAAGATCGAAGGTTTATCTGAAAAAACGGGAAGCAAATTCGACAAAGCCTACTTAGGTAAGTTGATCGAAAAACATAAAAAAGTAATTTCAGAATTGGAAAGCGCTGTCAAAGACGACAAGATTCATGCACCTGAAAAAGAGTGGGCAGAGAAAACATTACCTGGCTTGCGCGCGCACCTGGACAAATTGAATGCGTTGGATAACGAAATCAAAGGCTAGTCAAAGCCTGACAAGTTTAAACTGAAATCGAGAGCAAGGTCGCGGTGTGTAACACGGGCCTTGCTTTTTTTATAAACGAGAAACAGAAAGAGAGCGAAGAGCGATTAATTATTGCACTCTTCGCACTCTTTCTGTTTTCTTAATTTATACTTCCACTGTTTTCAATGCTTCGTAAACACCATCCCACAAATCAATGCGTCTTTGTAAAGAAAGCAACGTAGCTTCTTCTGCTTCTTTCCAAAACAATTCGTTATCGCCGCATAAGTTGGCTGTCATTTGTAAAGCCAGGTGACTGTGGTGATCGCCGTCTACTTCGATGTGGCGTTCCAGGTAATATTTAAAAATAGAGACACTTTCAGGAAATTTTTGGTGGATGTCTCGCACCAGGGAAATGAACATACCAGGAATTAAATCTTCACGACCGAAGGTAAATATAGCAGCCTGTAAATAAGCTTTGTGGCTGTCGATGATTTGAAACGTAAAATCAACGAAACGCTGCACGACTTCCGGTGTTTGAGCCGCGTTGAAAGAAGCGTTGAAATCACCAGTAGATGTTAAGTGTGTGATGAAAGTTTCTATAGAAGTAGTATCTGCGCCCGACTGTTGCATGGCGTCGAGGTACAATTCAAAATGACTTGTTCTATTGCCTTCCAAATCTACATCGGATTCTTCACCAACCACAATCTCGTTGATGAGGTGTCTGGTATCGGCAGAGCCTTTTGGAAACCATGGCACTGTTGTGCAGGTCAAATTATTTTGTAAGGCTTTCAACAAAGACATGAAATCCCACACGGCAAATACGTGGTATTGCATGAAGACATTCAAATCATCAAGGTCATTGATGACGGAATAAACTTTGTGGTGTATAATTTGTTGTCTTAGTGGTTCAGCGGCTTTCTGGATACGTCGGATGTGAGGATTCATGCAGTGTTAGGTTTGAAGGGCAAAGATAATAGGTTATGAGTTTAGTTTTATCATTAGAAAATTAATTTTCATACAAATCGTCTTGGCCTTTAGGGGCAACACAGATGAAATAACAAGAACACTAAATAAAATCAATATATTCAGTCATTGGCTGCATCAAAAAATATTCATTGTAAAATAGAAACCTATGGCTCTCTTCTCCAACATCAAACAGGCGTACCGACTTTTCAAACAAATAGATTTGTCGGCGCTGAGTAAGTTGTCTGCTAAAGTCGACCTGGCGCAGGTCATGCAAACGGTCAGTAAAATGGACGACAAACAACTCAATGGCCTGATGAAGATGTTGAGTCACTCGGAAAAGAAAAAAGAGTTGCCACCCATCGATGGAGATTTTTATCACCTGGCACAAACGCTTTCGGAAGAAGACCGTGCGACGCAATTGAAAATGCGCGCCTTCATGGAACGTGAAATCAAACCCATTGCCAATCAGTATTGGTTGAAAGGGGAATTTCCGTTTGATGTCATTCCGAAATTAGCGGAGCTTAACGTATGCGGTGTGACCTACAAAGGCTATGGTTGTCCGGGAAGATCGTCTCTGCTGGAAGGCATACTGGCCATGGAGATGGCGCGTGTCGATACGTCTATGGCAACCTTCTTTGGTGTGCAAAGCGGATTGGTGATGGGCAGCATTTATTTATTGGGTTCGAAAGAACAAAAACAGAAATGGTTACCGGATCTTCAGCAATTTAAAAAAATAGGCGCCTTCGGATTGACAGAACCGGAAGTGGGTTCGGCTGTAGCGGGTGGATTGACCATGGAAGCGAAACGTGTGGGTGACAAATGGGTATTGAACGGGCAAAAGAAATGGATCGGTAACGCCACCTTCGCCGATGTCATCATCATCTGGGCGAGAGATGTAGACGATGACCAGGTGAAAGGGTTTTTATTGAAAAAAGGGACACCGGGATTTGCCGTAGAAAAAATGGAAGATAAAATGGCGCTTCGTATTGTGCAAAACGGATTGATCACCTTAACGAATTGTGAAATTCTGGAAGAAGACCGTTTGCAAAAGGCCAACTCGTTCAAAGATACAGCGCAGGTATTGCGCATGACACGTGCCGGAGTGGCCTGGCTGGCTGTGGGCTGCGCACGTGGAGCCTATGAAAGCGCGTTAATGTATACGCGCGAACGCAAGCAATTCGGCAAACCGATTGCTGCGTTTCAATTGATTCAAAATCATCTGGTAGAAATGTTATCCAATCTTACGGCTACACAAACATTGGTCTTTCGTTTGTCGCAATTGCAGGACGAAGGATTGCTAACGGATGAACATGCGTCACTGGCGAAAGTATTTTGCAGTTTACGTACCCGAGACATCGTGAGTCGCGCGCGGGAAGTGATGGGTGGTAATGGAATTTTATTGCAACATGATGTCGCGCGTTTTGTAGCCGATGCCGAAGCAATCTATTCGTACGAAGGAACGAAAGAAGTGAATTCGCTGATCGTGGGAAGAGCGATCACGGGGTTTAGTGCGTTTGTGTAGAAAGGGAGTGATCAGTTGTCAGTAAATAAAAGAAAGACAAAAGAAGAAACAGAAACAGAGCGGAGAATGAAAAAACACTCGCTCTCCGCTCTGTTTCTCCGCTCTTCTAATAAGGCCTTTGATTCAACAAAATCCAAAACATCCCCATCGTTTTCATGGCTTCGGTGAAGCCCCCGAATTCAACGGGTTTTAGGATGTAAGCGTTGACGTGCAATTTGTAGGCTTCAATGATATCTTGTTCTTCCTTGGAGGTCGTTAATACAATCACAGGAATGTGCTTCACGCGATCGTCATCGCGAATCCTTCGCAACACTTCCAGTCCATCAATCTTGGGCATTTGTATATCGAGCAAAATCAATTTGGGTTTGTGATCAATTTGGCGATGACTGTAGCGTCCGTGAGCAAAAATATATTCCAGTGCTTCTTCTCCGTCTTTCACCCAGTCAATGGTATTGATGAGGTTGTATTTCTTTAAACCCATCATGGCGAGTTCGGCATCTTCCAGTCGGTCTTCTACCAGGAGGATATCTACAATGTGTTCTGTCATATCAATTATTTTTTTGAAGTGGTAAAGAAAAAGCAAATGTTGTGCCTTTGCCTAATTCGCTATTGACCTGGATGGAGCCGCTGTGTTTTTGTATGATGCGGTTGACAATGGCAAGGCCTACGCCGGTGCCTTCAAATTCTTCGGTGCGGTGCAGGCGTTGAAAGACACCAAACAATTTGTCTTTGTACTTTTCATCGAAACCTACACCGTTATCCTGAATGCTATACTGTACCGTTTGTTGATCGGTTCGGCCATTAATTGTAACAATGATGAGTTCGTTTTTCGAAGAATACTTCAGAGCATTGGAAATGAGATTTTGCCATACTTGTCCCAGCATGGTGGGATCGCCGTAGACGTCAGGTAAGTCAGAGAGGTGCAATTCGATGACTTTATTGGGATAATTATTTTTCTCTAAGTCAAATAGTTTTTCAACAATTGGTTGCATGTGCACATGACTTTTATTGACGCTGCTTCTGCTGATGCGGGAAAAATTAAGGATGTCGTTGATGAGCACGCCCATGCGGTTGGCATTGCCCGCGATGAATTGCAGCCATCGATCGGCATCTTCATCGAACTTACCTTTGTAATTTTCAATGAGTAATTTTGAAAAACCTTCGAGCGAACGCAGTGGTGCTTTCAAATCATGAGAGACAGAATAACTGAAGGTTTCTAATTCTTCATTGGCTTGCTTTAGTTGCTCGGCTTGTTGTTCCAATAAATTTTGTTGTTCTCTTTTATTGTTGATGTCTTGCATGGAAGCCAACAGGTATTTTTCACCGTTGATGTCAACCAATTCAAACGAACAGGAGATCCAGTGCAAGTCACCTTTGACAGTACGAATCTGTCCTTCCAAACCGCTGATGTGTTCACCTTTCTGTATTCTGGATACAATGTTACTACGGTCTTCCGGATTTATCAGCATGTTGAGTTCAGCTGATGTTTTGCCGATCACTTCTTCCTTGCTGGAGAATCCGAAAAGGTTAAGATGTGCTTGGTTGACACTCATGATTCTTCCATCGCTGATGCGTGACAAGGCGATGCCAAAAGGATTGTGTTCGAAGATGGTACTGAATAATTTTTCTGATTTCGTTAGTTCAGAAATATCCTGTACAGAGTGGATGATGTATTCGATTTCGTTTTTGCTGTTGAGTATAGGTTTGTCTTCCGAACTCCAGTACTTCTCTTCCAGCGTGCCGTCGGGTCTGCGCGTATCGTACTTGCGCATCGGAACAGACTGTGTTGTTTTCTCTGCCAGTACTTTGTTCATGGCTGCACGAATTAACGGCATTCCATTGCTGATCTGGTCCGCGGGACTATCAGGAAATACGTCAAAGAAATTGAGACCAATTAGTTCTTCTCTTTTTTTCATCGCCAGTTTTAAGTAAGCGTCACTGGCCGCTACAATTGTGAATTCGGGAGAGAGAACAACGTACAGTCCTGGTGTGGCTTCAAATAATGATCGAAAATCTACTGCGCTCATATAAAAATTAAACGGTGATCAATCTTCAAAGTAGATGATCCTTTTGGTTAAAGCCAAGCAATCTAAATTTTTTTATCAAAGGAAGAAGCTTGATATCAAATGTTTAAACGAATAACAGGGTTGCCACGTAATGGCGTACCTAATCGTAGGTATATTTTTTTAATTGCTTTTACAAACACATGTTGCTTTCCACCAATATATCGTCCCTGCTCGCTCGTCCCTCGTTGCTTAATTGGGTATTTTTATCACAGTTGCAACTGTGATCCGTGTTGCATACTTTAGCTAAACCCCAAAAGATTCATGCCTCCATTCTTTCAGGAAAAGCTAAAACCATTTTTGAATCGTACCTGGATCAGACGCATGCTGTGGACGGCTGCGGTTCTTATGGTCTTGTTTGTTGCTGCATTGACAAGCTTGTATGGTTATGTAGCATCGAAAGTTCCTTCGGCTGAAGAGCTCAAAAAAATTAAGAACCATACTGCTTCTGAAGTATACTCGGCAGACGGTGTATTGCTTGGAAAGTACTTCATTTACGAACGCAGCAATGTGGCTTACCAAGAAATTTCTCCAGACCTCATCCATGCCTTGATTGCCACAGAAGACGCTCGCTTCTACGAACATGGTGGCATCGATGCAGTTGGTATGTTGCGGGTATTGGTTAAAAGCATTTTGCTGAGAAAAGAAAATTCGGGTGGAGGAAGTACGATCAGTCAGCAATTGATTAAAAATATTTTTCCGCGCAGGCGTTATGCTTTTTTTTCTTTGCCACTGAATAAATTACGCGAAGCCATCACAGCAAAAAAATTAGAAACAGTTTTTAACAAGGAACAGATTCTTACTTTATATCTTAACACGGTTCCTTTCGGTGACAATGCGTATGGCATCAAGGTAGCGGCTAAAAGATTTTTTGATAAAACACCGGCTCAATTGAACATACAGGAAGCAGCTGTGCTGGTGGGTATGTTGAAAGCACCTACTTCCTATAATCCTCGTCAACATGCGGAACGGTCAAAAGGCCGACGCAACGTGGTGTTGGAGCAGTTGTACAAAAGTGAATACCTCACACAAGAAAAGGCAGATTCGCTTAAGGCTTTACCCTTGATTGTACATTATACCGTAGAAAATCATCACGAAGGGCTTGCCCCCTATTTCAGGGAACAATTGCGGCAGGATTTAGTGACGTGGTGTACAGAACATCCCAAAGAAGACGGAACAGAATACAACCTGTATACCGATGGATTAAAGGTATACACCACCATCGATTCACGCATGCAGCGTTATGCGGAAGAAGCAGTGAAAGAACACCTGACCATCTTGCAGCGCCAGTTCTTCGAACATTGGAAGGGACAAGTACCCTGGGGCAAAAACAAAGCGGTGATCAGCGATGCGATGAAACGTTCGGATCATTACAGAGCATTGAAAGAAGAGGGATTATCAGAAAAAGAAATTCTCGAAGTGTTCAACAAATCGGTGCCCATGAAATTGTTTTCCTGGTCCGGCGATAAAGAAGTGACGATTTCTCCAATTGATTCCATTAAATACTACCAATACTTTTTACAGGCAGGATTGCTGGCGCTCGCACCGGAAAGCGGCTACGTGAAAGCATGGGTAGGAGGTATAGAGCACGAGTATTTTCAATACGATCACGTGAACATACATACTAAGCGTCAGGTGGGCTCTACTTTCAAACCGATCGTGTATGCTTCCGCTTTGGAACAAGGCATTGCACCCTGCGAGCGATTTACCGATGAGAAAAAAACCTACGAAGAATTTGACGGCTGGTCGCCGGGAAATTCAGAAGAGGAATACGGCGGTACTTATTCTATGGAAGGTGCGTTGACCAAATCGGTCAATACGGTTTCCGCAGAATTGATCATTCGTTCAGGCATTCAAAATACCATACGACTGGCTCGCAGAATGGGAATAGAAAGTGAACTTGAACCAATCCCTTCTCTGGCACTGGGTTCAGCGGATGTGTCGTTGATGGAAATGGTAGATGCCTATGCTGTGTTTGCCAATGAAGGCATGCGCAATGAACCGGTGTACTTGATGCGGATTACCGATAAGTACGACAAAGAAATTTTTCGCTACAAGCAACCCAAACCTAAACGTGCGTTGTCGGCAGAAAACAGTAAGTTACTCACACACATGTTGCAGAATGTAGTGAACGCAGGCACCGGTTCTTCGCTGCGTACCGTGTATGGTTTTCGAGGTGACATAGCCGGTAAAACGGGAACGACACAATCGCAGGCGGATGGTTGGTTCATCGGCTACACACCATATTTGGTGACCGGGGTGTGGGTAGGAGCGGAAGATCGTCGGGTGCATTTTCGTTCGCTGGCTTTGGGTAAAGGCGCAGCCACTGCGTTGCCGGTATGGGCGAAGTTCATAGCGAAGGTGAATAAAGATCCGGCGTTCCAATCCATGCGCAACAATTCATTTGCTCCGCTTTCAGCGGCGGCATTAGCTTCACTGGATTGTGCTTCGTATGAAGAACCTAAGCGAAGCGTATGGGATAAACTGTTTGGCCGAAACAAAAAAGAAGAAAAAAACAATAAAGACACCGGAGATAAAAAAGAAAAACCAAGGAGAGGATTACGCGGATTGTTTAGAAGAAGAGAGTGATTAGCGATCAGTAAAAATAAAATAAATCTTAAATGACTATTCACTTATTACACCTCCGCTGAATTAATGACTTCTTGTTGGCGTCTCGCCAACAAGTGATGGATTAACAACGTGCTTAATCTCTTGTTATAGGGTTGCCTTATCGTTTAACCCGAACAGATGTTGGCGAGACGCCAACATCGAGCATTGCCTGATCTAGGTGTTGCAGGTGAATAGTCATTAAATCTTATTTATAAACTGACAACTTATTTTCCCCAGTTGGTCAATTGCCTCCATCCCTTTTCCAGCGGGCCTTGCGTGTGATGCTTTAACCACCAGGAAGAAAAGGACAATTGAAAGGAAAGGAAAAGCAATCCAAAGAGAAAACTGTAGGTGATGCCGAAGTAAGCGTACATCCCCAATCCAAAGCCATAGAAGAAAGGTACACCAATCAGCGGTTGCATGACGTAATTGGTTAGGCTCATCTTACCGTAAGAAGAAAGCCAGGTCGGTTTATTTTCTATGTTCCATTCTATGCTGATGAGAATGAATAAACTCATCAGCAACAGTGTGAAAAATAAATTGCTGTACGATTCGCACAAAGCCTTGATGAGTATGGCTTGAGAAGGAGTGAATGATTTGTCAATAAAAAAAGAAGCCACATATAAAGAGATAAATAGCAGCCCACTGAAGAGGACAGTTTTTTTTGTAAAAGACACATGCTGTTTCAGGTTTTCAAAATACTTCATGCGTCCAAGCAATAGGCCGATGGTGAACAAACCGATCAACTGCAAGTAACGACCAGCATTGTAGAAGTATTGCCATTTCGCAAGATGACCTTTCCAACTGTTCAAACGGATCACATCCAGGAAGGAACCTTTGGAAAAAGTACTAAACACATCCTGCCAGGCGCTCCAGTCTTGCTGATAGGTGAAGTCAGGAATGGTAAAAGATAATCGGACGATAAACAAAGTTGGAAATTGAATCAGGAATAAAAACGAAATAATAATCAGCCATTTATTGGAAAGACGATTCAATGCGAGAAGCAAAAGTCCAAGCATAGCGAAAGCGGTCAGGATTTCACCGATGTATAAGAGCGATAAGAGATAACCCATGACAAATAAAATCAGTAGACGCCAACTGAAGCGCCGCCATTGATAGTCTACTCCACGTGCCGCTTGATTTTTCATTTGCAGGTAAAAACTTAGACCAAACAGGATAGAAAAAATGGAATAGGCTTTCCCTGCAAAAATAAAAAGGACGATATCAGAAACGATGGAATCTAGCTTCGCTAAAAAGGCCGTACTTTTTTCCGGATAAAGCAACAGGTCAAAATGTTCGATGGCATGCAATAGTATAATACCAACAAGTGCAAAGCCTCGGAGGGCATCGACGATGGGTATTCTGGGAGTAATGGTTGGTGTGGCAATTTTCATCGGATAAAGATAAATAATATTTGGTGATCAGTGATCAGTATAATTTTTATTTATTCATAACGAGAAGGAAGTTTCTTTGACCTTCTGATCATTGACAACTGTCTACTGACCACTCTTTTTCTACCGCTTACCGATTTTATATTTCAATCGGAAAATCGTTTGCCTAAGTTTGAATCAGCATTAAACATATACACGCATGAGCGCACAATTTTCAGGCAAACGAATATGGGCAGGTACGCTGCTGCTGTTCACAGGAATATTTTATTTATTGTATAACCTTAACGCACTTCCTTTTGATGCACCACCGTATGTCTTCAGTTGGCAAATGGTCGTGGTACTGATCGGTATATACTACTTCTACCGTTCATGGTTCTGGGGATTAGCCTTTATAGGAATGGGCATTTATTTCATGTTGCCGATCATGGGTGTGCTTCCTGTGTTTGATATTCATAAGATCTGGCCGGCATTGTTGATCCTACTGGGCTTGATGGTATTGTTGGGATCAGGATTTAAAAAGAAATCTAAAAAAAAAATTATGTCTAAAAATAACATCAACGAAATCAACGACGGAACCTTTGACATCACAGCCATCATGGGCGGAGACAGCCGGCAGATCAGTGCTTACGATTTCAAAGGAGGAACGATCACAGCGGTGATGGGTGGTATCGAACTCGATCTGACCAATTGTTATTTGTCCAAAGAAGGTGCCATCATTGACTTGTCGGTGGTGATGGGTGGTGTGAGTTTGAAAGTGTCCAGAGAGTGGAACATACAATCAGAAATTTCTCCCATCCTAAGTGGCATAGAAGACGCGGACATTCATACCATGGGTGTGCACATTGATCCTGCGGCGCTGGTTATCCTTAGAGGTACAGTTGTCATGGGAGGTATTGAAATCAAACGGGCCTGATGCGTCATCCGCTTTTATATAGAAAAAGTAATTTGTACCAGTACCTGATGGTGTTTACTGCCATGAGTTGTATACATCTTTTTGTGCTGCACGAGATCTGTCAACTTTCTTTGAAAGAAGCACTGCTGGATGCATTGGTGAGCAATGGGTTGTTTGCAATGTTGGGTTTGTCCAGTTGGTATGTCGTGCGCTACATTAGTATGGATCATGGATCTAGCGCGTTGATCTGGTTCAATCAATGGATCGCAGCTATGCTTTTTCTATCGATCTGGCAAGGCCTGAGTTATTTGATATTGGTCAATGCGTTGCCTTCAGGAAAGTATACCGCCTTTCTCGACGCATCTATTTTATTGCGTTTGCTTTTCGGGTTGTTTTTGTATGGGTTCCTGTCACTTTCGTATTATTTGTATAAATATTATTACTCTTTCAAAGCCCGTCTTCAGCGAGAAGCAGATTGGAACACGTTAGTCAAAGAAAGTGAACTGGCTTTATTGAAGTCTCAACTGCAGCCACATTTTATTTTCAACAGTTTAAATTCCATTCATGCGCTCATGCTGTCGGATGCAGAACGTGCGCAGGACATGCTGGTGAAGCTGGCTGCTTTCTTACGCTTGTCGATGAACAACTCCTCAGAAAAATCGGTGACGCTGAAAGAAGAACTTGAAAACATTTCTTTGTACAGCAGCATAGAAAAAATACGTTTCGGAGATCGTCTGATGATGGAGCTGCAAATAGAAGAAGAAGCGTTGACTGCAGCCGTTCCTCATCTCCTCCTGCAACCGCTCATGGAGAACGCCATCCGTCATGGCTTACATCAATTCGTCGGCACTGTAACCGTGACTTTGCGTGCGGTGTGTGAAGAAAAAGGCCTGAGAATTTTATTGTTCAACAATCACGATCCGGAAGAAAAAAAACAAAAGGGTACGGGTTTGGGATTGAAACATGTACGACAAAGACTTTCTTTATTGTTTGGCAGGAAAGACCTGGTAAAAATAAAAGATGAAAATGGTATATTTCAAATAGAATTATTTATTCCCCAGTATTAATATGTTTGTTTTGCTGCGCATTTTGATCATCGATGACGAGCCTCTTGCACGAGAATTGATTCGTTCTTTTCTGTCTGCTTATCCACAGATGGAAGTGATCGGAGAATGCGTAAACGGATTCGATGGACTCAAAGCCATACAGGAATTGAAACCCGATGTTATTTTTCTCGATGTGGAAATGCCGAAAGTCAACGGACTGGAAATGCTGGAACTTGTGGAAGAGCTGCCACTGGTGATTTTCACGACGGCCTATCAGGAACATGCCATTAAGGCTTTTGAGTTGAACGCGTTGGATTATTTATTAAAACCATTTACAAAAGAACGATTTAAAAAATCCATCGATAAAATCGAAGAGCGACAAAAACATAAACCAGAAGAAAATGCACGGTTGAAAAAATTAGCAGAGGAAACGATACAGCCTGCTCATACGCTGGAAAGGGTGGTTGTGAAAACTGTGACCTCTATGAAAGTGATTCCTGTAGCTGACATTGTATACATCGAAGCACAGGACGATTATGCGATGATCCATACATCTGAAGGAAAATTTTTGAAACAACAAACGATGAAGCATTTTGAACAGGCGTTGCCTGCCGGTCAGTTCATTCGCATTCATCGTTCCTACATCATCAATGTACAAGAGATGATGCGCATTGAACCGTATGAAAAAAACGGGTATCAAATTATCCTGAAAGGAAACATCGCGTTACCTGTCAGTAGAAACGGGTATAGTTTGTTGAAGGAGAAGTTGAATTTTTAATTCATCCTTAAGTATGTTCTATCATTTCCCGATCTATCATTTCTGCCGGGTTTTCTGTCGGCACAGGTTTTTCCTGTTTTAAAAACTTCAGTTTGTTTTTATTGTCGAACTTATCTGTAATTATTTTGTAGATCTCCAATCATTTTTCAATGGATAAAATTCCTCTTAAAGAAAAGCTAATTTTCCCAAATTTTTATTTACAATCAAGCCACTTTCTACTTGCAGCCAATTATTGAGTAAGGTATTGTAGATCGATCTGAAATCAACGGTGTATTTTAAATCACCGTCATCGAGGTTGCGCAAGTCAGGCATGTTATTGTACAAGCCTTGTTTTTTTAAGGAAGGAGCGATGACAAAGACATTGTTCGCTGTGCCATGATCTGTGCCGCCGCTGGCGTTTTGTTCTACTCTTCTTCCAAACTCGGAAAAGATCAGTACTGCTGTATCGTTAAATTGATCGACGCTCTTGAGGTTGCGGACAAAGGCGGTTACACTTTCCGATAATTCTGTCAGTAAATTTTCCTGCCTGTTGAGTTGGTTGACATGTGTGTCAAAGCCTCCCATAGAAGCGTAGTACACACGTGTCTTTAATCCCGAAGCAATGAACGTAGCCACTTGTTGAAGCTGCTTGGCCAACTTGTGATTGGGATATGGAAATACATTGGTATAAGTCTTACTTGTTTCGTAGATGTACTTTGCAGAAGCAGAGGTTTCTGCCACTGTTTTGTACAAGTAGGAAACATTTTCATTGGCATGTTCTTCGGCATGTTTATTCAGTTCCTGAAAGAAAGGTTCGCGTGTCTGATTGTACAACTGTTTGGGATTATTAACAGCAATTCCTTTTTTGGAGGAACCTTTCAATGCGAGCGATAAAGGTTCGCTGAGATCCAGTGCCAAGTAAGGGTTGTTGCATTCCTCGCACGAAGAGTCCAGGTACCTGCCGATCCATCCGGTGTTGAGGTATTCATTGGCACCAGAAGCCGTTTCCCAAATGTCCATGGATCGAAAGTGAGAACGATTGGGTTCGGGATAACCTACGTTGTTGATGATACTCAGTAACCCTTCGTCGTACAATTCTTTAAAGCCTTGCATCACCGGATGAAAGCCGGCCTGGTCTGTAAGTCTCAGCACATTGTTTTGTGGAATGGCGATATTTTTTCTTGCTTTGTAATACAAGTCGTTGGAGAAAGGAATTACGGTATTCAATCCGTCGTTTGCTCCGGAAAGTTGTATGATCACGATGTTGCGGTATCCTTCCGGAGCCATGAATTGAAAGGGCTTTAGAAAGTCAGGTACCATAAACGCCATGCTGGCGAGCGAACTGCTTTTTATAAAATCTCTTCTGTTCATGGCGCTTAGTACAATTGATATTCAGGCATGGAGACAATTTTTAATACCAGTTGTCTGGGTTCGCCGGCTACGGCTAGAAGCATACGTCTGTTGTCAGGACTGGGTTCCGCGCGCAGCAGGGCCTCTATGATTTCTTCTGTGCTGTGATGAAGCAAGGCAGGTGTTGCGCTGCCGGAAGTTTGAATGGTGTCTGGGAGATTGAAATTGTCTTCGGGCATGTTGTCTTTTTCTACAAACGTAATTTTGCCTCCGTTCAATAGTGTGGATGGAATTTTTAAACGAAACATCAAGGTCGTACTGTCGATCCAGTCCTTACCGCCAGGCCAGCCGGCGACATTAGGTGGATAAAACAAAATCTGATCCATGGATTTTTGTAATTTCAACAAGAGTTCATCGGAAGGGATGATGTCAAATGTTTTGGAAAATCCCACGATAAAATCTACCGGTGATTTGATGTTCGTGCCCATGTTTCCATCCGAATAAAACCAATCCGAAGTAAATATTTTGCGAAGTAGTTTACCCGTATCGTATTGATTGGCATAATAAAAAGTAGTCAGTTCTTCCAGGATCGTTTCATCTACTTTTTCATTCACAAAGAAGGCGTACATTTTTCTACAGAGAAAGCGAGCGGTTTCTTTTTTTTGTAGCAGTATATCAATGATGTCTTCTCCTGTAAAACTGCCTGTTTGATGCATGAATGTTTTTGAATCGACATCGTGTGTCTTTTGATTGAATCGAAATTCAAACACATTGTTATCAAAGGTCCAACCCGTGAAAGCCCGTGCAGACTCTTTAATGTCTTGTTCGGTATAATTTCCTTTGCCGATGGTAAACAGTTCCATGAGTTCACGCGCAAAGTTTTCGTTGGGATGTGCTTTTTTATTTTGTCTGTTGTTTAAGAATTGCAACATGGCGGGAGATTGTGATACCGCCATCAACAAGTCTTTGAAAGGAGCAAAAGCGTAAGTCCGTTGAATATTGTTCAGTTGTTGTGCCATGTAAGGGTGTTCTACGCGACAGGCAAAATGCCCATGCCAGAACAGCGTTGTTTTTTCCAGCAAAAAGTTGGGAGACTGAATGAGTTGTTTCATCCACAGCGTATTCAACTCTTTCACCTGATCCCTTAACAGTTTTCTCTGATCACGTTTCTCCACTGGAGAAAGAGTATCGTTGTTGTCTTTGTTAGGAAGATCGTTGAGCGTTACAAGGGTCAATTGTCCGGCCGTTGCGTTTGTTTTTAATTGATCATTGATTAATTGTTCGGCGGATTTACTTTCCAGTTGCCGGGCTTCGTCTATCGTGATGCCAAACCCTATGCGGCTGTAGAGATGATAAATGTGTTTCAGTTTCATAAATTATTTTTACAGCAAGAGAGGAAGAAAACGGATGCTATAAAGTAGTAAGTTTTCTC
The DNA here is from genome assembly GCA_028288365.1 of Chitinophagaceae bacterium. GTDB lineage: Bacteria > Bacteroidota > Bacteroidia > Cytophagales > Cytophagaceae > JACMQM01. The sequence continues at coordinate 112,494 of JAQBNU010000027.1, forward strand.
GTGTACGAGATTAAATTCAGATTAAAATTCAAACTCTTTTTTATGGCGTGGCTTGACTAAAGGAACAAAACCTTCTTGGATAAAAAATGTCCCAGGACCTCCGCTTCTTTCGCCAACAATTTATGTGTGGTAGAGTTGACCGGTTTGAAAAAAGTAGTTTCTAGTTGAATCTGATCTTTTTTGTTCGTGCGGTTCCAGATACCTATACCTTGTCCGTTGACAAGGATAACGGGTCTGAAAATACCATTGCTGGAGAATGCGACCTTCTGGTGCTCCAGTGCCAGTGTGGCGCTGCGGTCTTTGTAACTGATGATGAACTCATCAAAAGCAGGGAGAAAATGAGCGGAAGGTTTGGCAAGTGATGTCGTTTTCAGATGAGAAGGAAGCCAATAGATTTCATCGCCTATTTTTTCCGTGATAAATTTTTCTTTGATTCCCTCCATCGCTTTTTTGGAATCGGTGAGTGAAAGACCTGACCACCAGGAAAAATCTTTTACCGTTGCCGGCGCGTGACTGGAAAAATAAATCGTGGCCAGTTTTACCAAGGCTTCGTCACGGTGCAGTTTTTTTGTGTGGGCGACTCGTTCATCCAGCAAGGCATAGGTTTGTTTTTTTTGTTTCACCCAACCACTGCAGGCAATGCCTTCCAGTTCGGCGCGCAACATGAAGTGTACGGCACGTTGCGGATCGACGATCATTTTATGTTGCTCCAGCACTGTCATCAATTCTTCCCGTGTCAGGTGGTGATTACCCGACAACGCTTTTTCAATCAAGCCGTTGCTTTTGGTATATGTTTTTTCCGTCAACTCCAATGCCTTATCTCTGGATCGGGCAGAAGCTTTGATGTGAGGAGCGGTGAGCTCCAGCATCCAGCGGATGTTGTCAGCGGCCACCAAGTGCCAGGTTGGGCGTAGCACATGCGTGCGAAGGATGGAACCTTTGTGCAATGCTTTTTCTATTTCTTCTTCTGTGGTGTGCGGCAAACGTATACCGATCGCCCATTTGGACATGGCGTAATCCTGTGCCTGTAGCGCGCCCATCCATTGAACAAGTGCTGTCGGCTTATTCAATGAACTTCTGCTAAGTTGCTGATTGCTGAGACGAAGGGAGGCGATGTCCTTAAGATTCATAAGTTAGGGGTTGTTCCGGCTAAACGAAATGCGTTACTTTGTAATCCGGTTACTAGTATAATTGTATTTTAATTAAGACGCTCCACTCTTATGATGAAAAATTTCTCTTCCCGTTATACTTACTTTTTTCTTCTCGGTCTCTTTGCACTGAGTTTTACGACAAAGGTTTCAGCACAATTGTGCAATAACCGAGTAGTAGCAGGATACCTGCCAGATTATAGAGATCCAAACACAGTTGATTTCACCAAACTCACCCATGCATACTTTGCGTTCCTTACGGCAACAACAACGGGTGGTATCACGGCTCAACAATCGGCTCAAATAACAACAATGAATTCCTTTCTGACCAATGCCAATGCAGCAGGGACAAAAAAATTGGTCACGGTGGGATCTAGCAATATGTCTGGCATGACAGCCAATGTAACGCGTACACGTTTGTTTGCCGACTCTTTGAGAAAGTATTGTCAGCACCACGGCTTTGACGGTGCCGATATCGATTGGGAAGGTATTTCAAATGCGACAGACAGCACGCGCTACGCCTCTTTGGTGAAGGTGCTACACGATACGTTAACGAAATATAATTTAGAGTTGGTCCTCACGATTGGCTTTGGTGATTACTGGATGCAGTGGGTTTCGAATACCACTGTAAAACGGGCAAGCTTTATACAAATCATGGTATATGATCAGACAGGTACCTGGGCACAGAGTCCTTTTGGAAATCCATCTACCTTTCAACATTTTCTGGACGCAGAAACCTATTGGGTCAACCGTGGCATTACAAGAGATTTTATCGTAATGGGTTTACCCTTTTATGGCTATCAATTTGCGTCTACGGCTGGAGGCAATGCTACACCTTATACGTATGAGGCGATTCTCGAACGATTCCCGGACATGGACAGTTGCAGCAACGAAACAGCATGTAATGATTATACTTTTTTTGATGGACCAAATCTAATCCGTAAAAAAGTAAACTATGCCATTGCACAAGGATTCAAAGGGGTGTTCATTTGGGAAATGGGTCAGGATGCCAGCACTTGGGAAAAATCTTTGCACAGAAGAGTATGGGAAGAATACCAACGTGCCTGTGCAGGTTTGTCTTACGACGACATCTGTACGACAGACCAGGAGCCTTGTGTAGCAACTTCAACGACAGATGCTCAGTCAACGGAACAAACGGTATGGTGTGAAACGAACGTAGGCATTTTACATTTTGCAGCTGATATTATTTCGCAAGGATCTTACCATCTTACCGTCACAGATGAGATGGGACGTGTGGTGTATAGTGACAATAACCTTCAGCAGCCTACTCTTACGCTACCGGGCAATTTACCAAACGCTGTATATGTAGTATACCTGACCAACGACAAACAAAAATATACCAGCAAGGTTTTGATTACACGTTAAAATAAAAGGGACGAGCCAGGAGGTACGAGTAACGTTATGTTTCATTACTCGTACCTCCTGGCTCGTCCCTTTTATCGTTATTTTTTCCCAACAAGCTCGATGAGGTCCGCAATACGATTGGAATAACCAAACTCATTGTCATACCAACCTACTACTTTTATATTATTGCCATTGGCTAATGTCAATTCACTGTCAAAGATACAAGACGATGGATCACCAACGATGTCGACCGATACGATGGGATCTTCGGTATATTTTAGAAAGCCTTTCAATGATCCTTCACTTGCTGCTTTTTTAAAGGCTGCATTGATTTCTTCTGCCGTCACGGATTTTTTTAAGGTGGCGGTGAAGTCTGTCACGGATCCAACAGGAACGGGAACTCTCAACGCGTAACCGTTTAATTTTCCTTTCACGGAAGGAATTACCAAGCCCAATGCCTTCGCAGCTCCGGTGCTGGTGGGTATAATGGAAACAGCCGCAGAGCGTGCTCTTCGTAAATCTTTATGCGGAGCATCCTGCAATTTCTGATCGGCGGTGTAAGCATGCACCGTGGTCATGTAACCGCTTTCAATACCGAAATTGTCTTCCAATACTTTTACTAAGGGAGCCAAGCAATTGGTTGTACACGATGCGTTGGAGATCACAGTTTCCGTACCGTCCAGGATTTGGTCGTTGACGCCGAGTACGATGGTTTTTAAATCACCCGTAGCAGGTGCAGAGATGATGACTTTTCTTGCACCGGCAGAGATGTGTGCTTCGGCTTTTTCTTTTTCGGTGAAAAAACCGGTGGCTTCCAACACGACATCAATACCGAGTTCTTTCCATGGAAGTTCCGCAGGATTCTTAATGGAATACACGCGTATTTTTTTATTGTTGATGATTAAATTTTCTTTATCGTAGGAGACATCACCTTCAAAGATGCCGTGTGCTGAATCGTATTTAAACAAATGCGCCAGGGTCTTGGTATCTGTGAGGTCATTGATGGCCACAACATCCACTTCTTTTTTGGTTAATAAAACGCGGTAAGAAATTCTCCCAATTCTCCCGAATCCGTTAATGGCTACTTTCATAAACTAATTAAAATTAAAGGTGTGAAAAATGAATGATTTGGTTTTATAACAGAAGGAATGTCTTTTTAATTCAAATGGCGTTTGTTTTTAGGAGGTTGCTTTTTCATTGATTTGAAAATGATGAAGTTGAAGGTACTTCCAATGGGCTTATCCATGCGCTGTTTACAAATGAGTTTCTATTTTGTCTTGATAGAGAAATAGACTATCCTTGAAAATTCCTGTTTTAGTTTTATCTTCATACTCTATCAGACTACTCTCATGAAAAAAGAAAGATACATTTTCCTATTATTCATTTTTCTTTCATTCACAACGCATGCACAAACAGTCAATGTAAGCACCGCGACACAACTGCAAACGGCCATCAATGCGGCTACACCAGGACAGACCATTGTATTGGCAGATGGCGTTTACATTCGTTCCGGTGGATTTTATGTGAATGCAGGTATCAACGGTACAGCGGCACAGCGGCACAGCCTATTACGCTGGTAGGAAATGCCAACACCATTATTTCGTCGGCTAACTTAAACACGGGTTATGGTTTTGCTTTGAAGGGAAACAACTATTGGGTGTTGAATGGCTTCGCCATTTACAATTCTAAAAAAGGATTGGTGCTGGATAACAGTCACCACAATGACATCAAAAATATCAACGTCAATAAAATTGGAGATGAAGGCATTCACCTGCGCACCTACAGCTCATTCAATACCGTAGAAAATTGTTATGTCGATTCAACTGGCATCGTATCTACTGGTACGGGAGAAGGTATGTACGTGGGTTCCGCGACCAGCAACTGGGCCACGTATACCGGAGGAGATCCTGATACGTGCAATTATAATGTATTGACAGGAAATTCATTTGGTGCACACATCGTATCTGAAAATATAGACATTAAAGAAGGCACATCACACGGTACGATTTCTTATAATACCTTCAATGGTGCAGGACTAAACGGGCAGAACTATGCAGACTCCTGGTTGGACATGAAAGGAAGTTATTATAGCATAGCTTGCAACACAGGCGCCAATACGATTGCAGACGGTTTACAATCGCACATCAATTACACAGGTTTCGGAGATTACAATATTTTTTCAGGCAATGACTTAACTGTGGGCTCAACAGGTTACGGTATCAATGTTGCCACCTCTTCCAGCAACGGTACAGCGACACATAATGTGGTATGCTCCAACAATACGGTGAGTGCGGGTGCTGTAGGTTTAACGAATGTGACCACTCAAACATGTTCCGGTGCTTCTTGTCTGGTGACAAGTGTTGCTTCTCCTGCTGAAACTTCTTTGTACAACCTTTCTCCCAATCCCGCCAACGATCACATCACGGTGAACTTGTCAAAAGAGAATACAGCTACGTCTTATGTGATCACCGATGTATTAGGGCAAGTAAAAAAATCAGGAAACTTCGATTCCTTTTCTGTACATATTGACATTCAGGAATTGGTGCATGGCATGTATATCTTTACGCTTTCGAATACCAATAGTAGCGTACGTTTTATTAAACAATAAAATTACCCAATAAACCGCTGCATCAGCGCTTCTTTTTTATTCGGAGATACATCCACATAAGACTGATCGCTCATGATGAGCTGACCTCCTTTGCCTTTGAGGTATTTGGTGACGTGTTGAATGTTGATGAGATGCGATTTGTGTACGCGCACGAAGTTGTAATCTTCCAACATGGTTTCGTAATGTTTCAGCGTACGACAGATCATGATTTTGCGATTGCCGGTGAGAATGAAATCCGTAAAATTATCGTTGGCTTCGCAACGAATGATTTCTTTGACCTGGATCACTTCAAATCCATCCAATAGAGGGAGCACAATTTTTTGCGACTGTTTATTTTCTGCATGGATATTTTCCACTAAAATTTTCGTATGCAAAATTTCCTGGTGATCGTCTTTCTGTTTTTTTATTTTTTCAACTGCGGCAATCAACTCGTCGATTTCAATCGGTTTTAAAATATAATAAGCAGCACTCAGGTTCAGCGCTTTCAGCGCGTAGTTACTGAAGGCGGTTACGAACACCGTTTCAAAAGAAATGTCGGGCACTTGTTCCAGCAAATCAAAGGCATTGCCGTAAGGCATTTCTACATCGAGAAATACAATGTCAGGATGGTGCTGACGAATGGCTTCAATGCCCTGCTTCACCGAATTGGCCTGCGCCATCAACTCTACATCGGGACAGTAGCGCGATAAGTAGTTCTTCAGCGTGTCTCGGCTGGCTTCTTCGTCATCGACTATAATGGCTCTAAGCTTCATGCAGGAGGTGTGGGGTTTGTGTGATGTGTACCGTAACTTTTGTTCCGCTGCCATTGATTGGATCAAGGTCTTCTATGCTGACGCGCATCCTGGTCTTGTACAATTCATTGATGATGGCAATGCGAGCTGCTGTATTTTTTAATCCGATAGAATCTTTGTCTTTCTGATTAGGCGTTTTCAATTCCTGTGATTTTTTTCTGCCGATGCCGTTGTCAGAGATAATCACGACTAGCTCTTCCCCTAAAGGCTGTATGTTTACCTGCAATTGTCCTTTCTCTTCTTTGTAGCGCAAGCCGTGCCAAATGGCGTTTTCAATATAAGGCTGAATAAGCATGGGTGGTATGTGTATTTGCTCCATCGATAAATCTTCGGACACCGTCAAGGTATAATCAAATTTATCTTTAAAGCGTGCATGTTCAAGCGAAAGGTACAATTGCAGAATGCTCAATTCAGTAGACAAACTGATGAATTCGTATCTGGAGTTTTCCATCACGGTGCGCATCAGTTTGGAGAAATCCGATAGGTATTTGTTGGCGGAACGTTCGTCGCTTTTAGAAATAAAATTATTGACAGAGTTTAAGGCATTGAAAATAAAATGCGGATTCATCTGACCGCGCAACGAACGCAGTACCAGCGATTGACTGGCCACTCTTCTTTTTTTAGAATTGAGGTATACGATCCAGGAACTGACCATCACAATCAACAAACCAAGAATCAAGGCATAGATGACCAGACGAAAAAACTTCTTTTCTTCTTTGAGCAATTGAATGGTGGCATCATTCAATTGCATGTCTTTTTCCAATAGATCTATTTGTTTTTGTTTCAGAGAAAGCTCCTCGTTGAAGCTTAAGATGGTGTTGATTTTTTCTTCTCTGGAACTCAACAGGGAGTCTTTCGCCTCCACATACAATTGATAATGTTCCAGTGCTTTGGAAAAATTTTGTTTTTGTTTATATACAGAAGAAAGCGCTTCCTGCGATTTGGCCTCGACTTCCAGCTGTCCACTTTGTTTGGAAAGGGAAGCACTTTTTTCTAAATAGGTCAACGCTTGCTCTGGTTTTTTCTGTGTCAGGTACAACTGTCCGATTTCTAAATAATCTTCTGCGAGGGCTTCTTTGTCGTTGCGCTTATCGTTGACGTCTGCTTTCTTTTTTCTCAACTCCAATTCATCAGCCGTTTTTCCTTCCAGCTTCAACGTATTGATCATGTTTTTGTAAGAGATATCTAGTTCTTTTTCGTCCTGGTGTTCGATGGCAATGTCTTGCGAACTTTGGTAGGCTTCCTTCGCGGCTTCTGCTTTGTTTTGCTGGATGTAGACATCACCAATGTTGTTGTGCGCCTCCATTTCACCGGACTTGTTTTGTTTTTTTCTTTCTTTGCGGAGTACGTCTTTATAAATGGTTAAGGCTTCTTCTGTCTTGCCTTGTAATTTGTATACGTTAGCAATATGATTTTTCATGTTCAATACCTGATCCGGATTTTTTTGATCTTCGGCTTCCAGGTGTCCGTTTGTATATTGATTTAAAGCTTCGTCGTAGTTCTTGTTTTTTTCATACGCTTCTCCCAATTGCTCGCGTAAGCTTAAGGCTTGTGCACGCTTATTTTCTTTTTGAAAAATCAACAGCGCTTTCGTGTAAAAATTAATGGCTTGCACATAAAGTGTTTGATTGACATTTAAATTTCCCAATACCACATAGGTGTTAGCTTCTCCTATTTTATCACCTTCTTTTAAACTGATGTTTAATGCTTCTTCTAAGTAATCTAGTGCGGCATTAGGATCTTTGGGAGATATACTTTCCGCTTTTTGCAATAAGGAAGGCACACTGTTTTGTTCGCGCTTTGAGGAAGGAGCGACAGAGGATTTCATCCGTTTCTGCTGGCTGTAGGCAAAGAGTGGAAGGAGTAGGCAAAGAAGAAAACAGATGCGTTTCGAAAGCATGTGATAGGGTTCTATTACCAACAAATGTACTGGATAATCAGTTATTTAGATGCGCAAAAGCGGATAAAAATTTCCCTCAGTGAGAAGAGCCTTTCGCGGAGTGAAAGCTGTAGTTGCCTAAGTCTGCGTTTTCGAATATCAGTGGACTGCGTAAGTTCAATTCATAAACCAAAACGAAGGTCCCATGAAAAAGCCCATTCATTTCAAATCATACCTGTTGCTTGCTGCTGCTTTAACAGGCGCTATGGTGTTGTTCTATGCAGGAAACGGAACAGCCAAATCTCAACGGGAAAAAACGTTTGTGCTGTGTCACAAACCTGCACAACCGGTGGATCACACGCAAACGGCAGCGACAAAAAAAATAAAACTGGCGTTGCTGCTCGATACGAGCAACAGCATGGATGGCTTGATCAATCAGGCCAAGTCGCAACTGTGGACGATTGTCAATGAATTGGCTACTGCTAAATGTGACGAAGCGAAACCGGAGGTACAAATCGCTTTGTACGAATACGGAAACGATCGTTTGCCTGCGAGCGAAGGATACATTCGCTTGGTGACACCATTAACCAATGACCTCGATAAAATTTCTCAGGACTTGTTTGCTTTGCAAACCAACGGTGGCAGCGAGTTTTGCGGACAGGTCATTCAAACGGCCTGCAAGCAATTGGATTGGTCCACAGACGGAGGTGATTTACAAATCATTTTCATTGCAGGCAACGAACCCTTTACACAAGGTTCTATCAATTACCAAACCTCCTGCTCTGATGCGAAGCGTAAAAACATTGTGGTGAATACCATCTTCTGCGGAGACTTTCAGGAAGGCATCAATATCTCTTGGAAAAATGGAGCAGACCTCACGCAAGGTACCTATGCGAGTATAGAACAAAATTCTAAAACGGTTTTCATTCCTTCTCCTTACGACGATAAAATTGATCAGTTGAATACACAGTTGAACAATACCTACATCGAATACGGAAGAGAAGGCAGACAGAAAAAAGCAGAACAGGAAATACAAGATGTGAATGCAGAAAGTTATGGCAATGCCAATAAAGTGAACCGTGCCGTTTCTAAATCGACACACGTTTATAAAAACAAATCGTGGGACATGGTAGATGCCTCAGAAGACAAAGAGTTTGATGTGACGAAGGTGACGAAAGACCAATTGCCGGAAGCGATGAAAAACATGACAGACGATCAGAAGAAAGATTATGTCAAACAAAAAACAGTGGAGCGCGAAAAAATAAAAACAGAAATTCAGGACCTCAACAAAAAGCGTTCTGAATACATTGCCAGCAAACAAAAAACAGAAGATACTAACATGCTGGATAAGTCCATGATCAATGCTATCAAGACACAGGCGGAGAAAAAGAATTTCAAATTTTAATAATTGAATGATAAAGCAAGAAAACGCTGGCAGGCGTTTTCTTGTTATTCAGAATAATGATAACTCAATTTATTTTTAGGCGCTACCTGATCCATTATGCCCTGGCATGTATCAGCGGCTGCTATCAGGGTTTCTATGCTTAGGGGCTGATGGATTTTATCTTCTATTTCAAAATTCACCCACAACACACCGGCTACATTAACGATGGTGAAATGTGTAGCATACAAAGAAAAAATAGGAACAGCGGCAATGAATTGTTCAATCAATTGCTGCTGTGTTTTTTTATCGACAGAGGAGACAGAAAGCAATTGCATGTTTTCAACAAATAACCTCACCGGATTCACACACATATAAATGGAAAAGAAAATGCAAACCACCGGATCAACATAACTCGAGAACAGCCCATAACCGTTGCGTTGGAGTGCATAAGAGAAAGCAAAAGCACCGATGATGGAAATGTTGGAGATGGTATCTATCCTCCATTCGAGCGCATCTGTTTTTAGCAGAGAAGAATTTAATTTAACAGAGACTCTTTGCAAATAAATCGAACAAAAAGAATTTAAAATAAGTGTAACGCCGGAGTATAAAAATAAAATACCGTGTTCCGCAGCAGGAGGACCAGAGAAGATAGATCCCACAGACTCTCCGATGGCTTTGATACAAATCAAAATGATCATCAGGTTGCGGATCAAATTGAGAATGGGAATGAACCCGGAATAACCCAGTGGATGTGTTTCAGATCCAGGCCTCTCTTGCAAGCGCGATACGTAGATCGTCACAAGACCAATGATACCGCTGATGACGTACGAACTGGCATCCAGTTCTACGATGTTGGAGTTGGTCAGCTCGTTAAACACCAATCCCCAAATCATTAAGAGGACAACAAAGGTTAAAGAAAGTTTTAAGTTTTTACGTTCGTAAAGGTAAGTATTCACCATCGCATAGTGTGGTCAAATTATTTGACCAAATTAGAAAAATAAAACGTTACCATAGCACATCTTGTATCTCTTTCATTTTATCAAAGAGTGATTTGGCGAAAGGACAAATCGGAATGATCTTCACTTTCTTTTCTCTGGCCATTTTTACGGCTTCCATGACCAGTTGTTTGCCGATACCCTTACCTCCAAAGGCAGCGTCTACTTCTGTATGGTCGATGGTAAATTTAGTTTCACCTGCCCAGCTGTAGGCAAGACTTCCAGCTTCTTTACTGCCTTCCACGGCTTTGAACAAACCGTGTTTTCCGTCGTCTTCGTGTTCTATCGTGATCATGAGGTGTACTTATATTTTTTGTACTCTGATAAATAATGCGGTAAAGTAATTCATATTTCACGAACAGGCTGTCTTGCCCCTAAATCCCCTGAAGGGAACTTGATGAGAGCGAAGAAACAGAGAGAGAACGAAAGTTTCTCCGCTCTTCTTATTCCAGGTAACCGAATTTCCCCATGTTATAATCATCGATGGCTTCTACCAGTTCCGCTCTGGTATTCATGACAAAGGGACCTTGCGTGGCGATGGGTTCATGGATAGGCTCACCGCTCAAGACCAATACAATGGCATTGTCCAGCGCTTCGATCGTAAACTCTTCTCCATCATTTTGAAACAACACAAATTGATCGGTTGTTGCGGTTTCCGCACCGTTTACTTTTACATTTCCTTCTACGATCAGCAACGCGGTATTGTATGTAGCTGGAAAAGAAAACGCAGCTTTACCACCTTTGTTTAATTTAGCATTTTGTAAATGTACAGGAGTAAAAGTAAAGGCGGCACCTTTCACGCCCTGGTATTGTCCGGCGATGATTTCAATCGTACCAGCATTGTCAGAAAGTTGAACCACTGGAATATTTTCTTTGGTGAGTCCCTGGTATTTCGGTTTAGATAGTTTGTCTTTCGCTGGCAGGTTTACCCACAACTGTACCATTTGAAAATCACCACCTGTTTTACTGAATTCTTCTTCGTGGTATTCTTTATGTAAAATACCGGAAGCAGCAGTCATCCATTGTACTTCTCCTTCTCCGATGACACCACTGTTGCCGGCGCTGTCATGGTGTGCGACTTTTCCTTTGTAAGCAATCGTTACTGTTTCAAATCCTCGGTGCGGATGTACACCTACACCTTTGGGTTTTGCAGATGGAGGGAAATTAAATTTAGAATTATAATCCATCAGGATAAACGGACTCATCCGTCTCATGCTGAGGTGAGCGGCACTTGGAATAAAATTATGTACGCGAAATCCATCTCCTACGTAGTGAGGTGCTGGCGGTGCAATAACGGCTTCTATATGTTTTGTGCTCATACGTTTTGCGTTTTAGTATGATACAAAGATACAGTAGTGTGGATGGCGTTACATTGACCTAGGATAAGAAAGGAGGAACGGGAGATCAGGGACGAGGAACGAATTAACACGTTGTTGGCGTCTCGCCAACAACCAGGCTGAATAAACCTGTTTCATACCAACACTTGTTGGTGGGACGCTAACAAGAAGTAAAAGAAATGAAAACAAATAATATGGTTCCTCGTCCCTGCTCTCTCGTCCCTATTAAAGGTGATTCTTCGCTAGCTCCTTCCTCACGCGGCTCAAGCTTTCAGGTGTGATGCCCAGATAAGAAGCGATCATCCATTGTGGTACACGCAAGGTAAGATCAGGATAGAGGCGAATAAAATCGAGGTAACGTTTTTCTGCGGTGGCGCTAAGAAGCAGGTTGATTCTTTTTTGCAAATGACGGATGTGATTTTGCAAAGCCATTTCATTGAATTGAGTAAAGGCACTGTTGATTTCCGAAGCGCGCAGCATGAAGTCTGCATCCAGCAATACGACCGCGGTGTCTTCCACTGCTTCAATAGAAAAATCGGAAGCTTCGTGAAAGTAGGCGCTGCTGCGGTCGCTGACGAACCAGTTCTCTGGCCCGAATTGTATGACATGTTCTTTGCCCGCGTCATCTGTTGTAAAAGAACGCAGCAATCCTTTCTCCACAAAAAAAGTATAATGACAAATTTCTCCGGCATGCAAGAGAAATTCTCCTTTGCGAAATTTTCTGGATGTTAACGTGGCGGTCAAAGAAAGAACTTCTGCTTCGGACAGTTTTGCTTTTTCTTTTAAGTAGGCTTGGAAGTTTTCTAACATAGGAAAACGCAGTTGAATTTTATGATCATGAGGTTCAGGGGACGAGCGAGGGACAAGATCTTCCTAGCTTGTCCCGCCAAATTTTTTCTTCCTGATTTCTGCGTCTTTTGTTTTGCTATCGACTTTTACTTTATCCATCCAGTGCCACCATTTTAATTTTTGGGCTTCTCGTTTTTCATTGGGTGTCTCCGCATAATAAACGGCGCATCGAAACGTATACAACATGCAAATATCTTGTACTTCACCACGCAGATTGTTGTGTAAAACATACAATTTTTCAGGATCTTGTTTTTTCAAATCCGCGATGGTTCGAAATCCCAATTCGTACAAGTCTCGTGCAACGGCTTTGCCCACGCCAGGTATTTGTTGAAATTCTTTTAGTGAAGTATTCATGGCATCAATGAATAGTTGTGGTATCTGATTCTAGTAGGAGGAAGAAAAATATTTCCAGCGTTTTTGTTTAGTTTATTCCTCTCCGCTCGGTGCTTATTTTGCTAACGGAAGCGTCACCATAAACCGGCTTCCCTTTCCAACGGTGCTTTCCACGTCTAAGGTGCCTTGGTGTTTTTCAACAAATTCTTTGCAAAGAATTAATCCCAATCCTGTACCAGTTTCATCTTTTGTTCCTATGGCTATTGTTTTTTTATCTAACCTAAACAAATCATTTAAAAAGGAGACGGGCATCCCAATGCCGTTGTCAGATACAGTTAGTTTCACCCACTGATGGGCTGTTCCATCAAGGAGTAATTCCGCAGAAATTTCTACCGTACCATGTTCATGCGTAAACTTAATGGCATTGGCCAATAGGTTGCGAAATATGGTATGTATCATATGCGGATCGGCAAATAGAAGATGGTCTTCCTTCAAGTGATTGATCAGCAATATTTTTTTATGACTGGCCATCGGACGCAATAACTGAATGTTTTCTTCTACCAATTCATTTAACGACACACGAACAGGGTTAAAACTGATGTTCCCCGTTTGGCTATTGGCCCATAGCAGTACATTATTGATGAGTCGAGATATGTTTTCCAGACTGGAACGAAACAGTTGGGTGACTTCTTTGCGTTCTTGTTCATCCATCAGATCTTCGTCCATCAATTCAGTCAGCAACAAAGAAGAAGCAACCGGACCTTTCAGGTCATGAGAAAGGATAGAGAAAAACTTGTCTTTGCTGACGTTGGCTTCTTTCAATTCACGCGTTTGCAATTCGATCAATCGGTCTTGTCTGAAGCGAAGCAAACCGTTGTTCCAGAAAACAATGGAGAAACAATAACTAAGCGCCAGTGTTACAAATCCAAGTACTCTGTTAAGTGCTATATAATCGGGATTGCTTTGATAGATAGAAATGCTAAAAAAGAAGCACACGTATACCATAACACAATAATAGAAAAAAGTGATGGGTCTAATCAATAGAGCAGAAGCGGCAAAGGACATGAGAATGAAAGGAACAATCGATCGGGAAATGAGTTGATGTATCGATGCACCAAGAATTCCCCATATACCCAATTCAACCAGGATGACATAAGGCAGCCAAATGTAAAGTATATGATTGGATTTTTTGTAGAAGTATAAGTAAAGGGCAGTTAGTATAAAAATGAAGTTGAGAAGAATCATGGATATGTTCATTAGCAAAACCATTTTTCTCCATTTGATCGCTAAAGCAGAGCTATCATTTATATTGATGTATAAATAGTTGATAACCGCAAAACTAAACAGAAAGGCAATAGAAGCGATCACCATTGAACGGGTGATGTTTGTTTGCCGTATTCCATTTCGTATAACCGTGTCGTCAAAATCCGACGCAGTGAACCATTTAGCGATATGATTGATCATTGCAGTGAAATAATGTCTTAAGGTAAAAGCAATTTAAGATACAGAAATTTCTTTTGCCATAAAATAGGAGAGATCAGAAATCTGAAATTGAAATCATGTTGGACATAAATGCTTCCGATCGCTCTATTCTCCACCCAGTTCCTTTAGCAGGCTGTCAATCCCTTTGTTATAGGCTTCGATTTCTCCCTGATACCGATCGGTGTTTCCCTCGATTTCTTTATAGATCAAAGCATAACTTTTTTCTCTGAGTTCGCAATAGGCTTTTAATTTCACATTGCGTTCGTGGAGGTCCTTTGTTAGATTTAATTTTTGCAATTCATCAATGAGGGCGATGTTTTTGTTCCAGTTGTCAATACCTTTATTTTTAAGATGATCAAGCAGCGTGTCTGTGGGTGTATTTTGAGGTAGACTATAGACTTCCAGTGCTTTGTTTTCACGTGTAGCAAACACCTGCATTTGCGCATTGTATATGCTCATGTCACGTGGAATGCTATTGTATATAACGAAGCATGTAGAGAGGATCAACACTGTCAACAAAGCAATGATACCGAGCTGAAGACGAGGTTTTTTTAAACTGGGAAGAAAAGCATAACCGATGAGCAGTCCACTCGCTAGTCCACCGATGTGTGCAGCATTGTCAATGCCTTCTTTCAATCCGGCAAGCAAATTGTATCCCACAAAAAGAGCGATGCTCGACAACAACGCTTGACGTGTTTCACGCTCGATCAGGTTGGTTGTGAGCATGGCAAGGAACACGCCGTACATACCAAAGATGGCACCCGATGCTCCTGCACTAACAGTAAATTCATGCCACCACAGGCTGGCCATGCTGGCAGCTATGCCTGTCAGTAAATACGCGGTAATAAATCTTGCTTTACCAAGATAAGGTTCAAGCAAGGCACCGATGTAAAATAAAGCATACATGTTCATCAGCAAATGAAACACACCAATGTGTATGAAGCAACAAGTAATCAGTCTCCACCATTCACCTTCTAGGGTTGTGGGACGAAAGTTGGCGCCCCATTGCATCAGGCTCTCACTGGTCGGAGAAAAAAAATGAACACCGGTGGAAATCATCAGAATAAAAATCAACACGTTGAGGTTGATCAATAAGGGCGTAATAAAATAACCGTCTCTTGGTACGAAGACGGATAAAAAGTCTTTCAAGCCGTTTGTAAATTTATTCATCAGGATTTTATCTGTTTAAGTTCTTCGTTCGCTTCAGCAATGGCCAGTTGACTTATTTTTTCAAAACGTATAAACAATTGTTGAAGGAGATCTTTTCCTTTGTTTGCTTTGGCTAGGTGCTCCATATCCGACAACACGTCCAACATGGCGTGATCCATGCCAACCATCGTAATGGAAGATTTTATTTTGTGTGAAAGGTATTCTGTTTGGGAATAATTTTCTTCTTCAATAGCGGCATGAAGTTGCACCAAGTGATCTTTCATTTCGGTCACAAACAATTCTAACATTTCCTGGATGAACTCCCGATTATTATCTGACATTTCCCGAAGATCAGTCAGGTCAATATTTTTGGAGGAAGGAGTAGCCTTCATAACAGGTAAAGATTTTGCAGGTTCATCAGAAGGAGTAACCTGCTCAATGATTTTTTGATAAAGTTCTGCAGGTTTGAACGGTTTGGAAATGTAATCGTTCATGCCTATCGCCAGGCATTTTTCTTTTTCACCCGTCATCGCATGAGCCGTCATCGCAATGATCGGAACAGTTAATTTTAAGTTTTTGCGGATAATGTTTGCCGCTTCGTATCCATCTATTTCAGGCATCTGCATGTCCATCAATACCAGATCGTAGGTTGATTGTTGTAATTTTTCCACCGCAATTTTTCCATTGCCAGCTATGTCTACTGTAAATCCAAAATTGTGCAAATGCTTTTCCGCTAGTTTCTGGTTGATGATATTGTCTTCTACTAATAAGATGTGCAATGCCAGTTTAAATGCGTTAGTGTCTTTCACACTATGTTTTGCCTGAAGGTGTACATCTTCTTCGTTTAATTCTTTGAGCGGAAGCGTAAATACAAAAGTAGAGCCTTTACCCAAAATGCTCTCCACATGGATCTCTCCGCCCTGCAGCTCTACCAAACGTTTCACAATGCTTAGTCCTAATCCTGTACCGCCATATTTACGCGTGGTATCGTTGCTTCCCTGATTGAACCGTTCAAATACAGCAGACAGTTGTTCTTCGGAGATACCGATGCCGGTATCTTCTACCATAAATTTTATTTGAGCAATACCATTGTCTTTTTTTATCAATGTGGCAGACACATGTACATAACCTTTCTCTGTAAACTTAATGGCATTGCTCACCAGGTTGATGATGATCTGTGTCAGTCGCGTAGGATCGCCGGAGAGATTTTCAGGAATACTTGAATCTGTTTCAAAATGCAATTTGATTTTCTTATCGTCTTTTTTCTGACTAAACAATACCGACAGCGAACTGAAAATACTGCGTATACTCATCGACACTTCTTCCATCGTCATCATACCAGCCTCTATTTTAGAGTAATCCAGGATGTCGTTGATGATTGACATGAGGTTTTTACCGGAGGTTTGGATCGCTTCTACGAAATCTTTTTGTTCCGGGTTGAGCGGTGTATCGATCAATAGCTCGGTAAAGCCTAGCACCGCGTTCATCGGTGTACGAATTTCATGACTCATGTTCGATAAAAAATGTTCTTTGGCTTCAACAGATTTTTCTGCGGTTTCTTTGGCATCGCGCAACTCCAGTTCCAATAGTTTTCGTTCGGTGATATCTTGGATACTTCCCTGAACAACCACTACACGACCTTCTGTATTTACCTGTGGCACTACTCGAGACTCGACCCATCTCAGGTTGCCTTTAGCTGTGATGATACGATAGACATTAGATCTAGAGGTATTAGTAGTTTGTGTTTTTTCCATACGATTGAGCATCATCTGATAATCATCCGGATGAATAGCTTTCATATAAGTTTCATACAACTTTGATCCATCCCCAACGGGCATTTCCAATAAGTCATAAATTTCTTTTGACCAAGCGGTAGTCTTGTTTATTACATCTGTTTGAAAACTACTCATGCGCGCAATGGACATGGCTTCGGCCAACTGGTTTTTGGTTTGAATTAATTCCTGTTCAAACTTTTTACGAATAGAAATATCGATGTACACATTGATGACAAAGGGTTTGTTTTCAATGTCAATGACGGTGGAAGAAATCAAAACATGTTTTCTTTCACCATGTTTAGTAGTCACTACAGTTTCGTAGTTTTTAAGAAAGCCTTGCTTTTCAAAAGCGATACGGAGATCTTCTCGATCCTCTACAGAGAGAATTCCGATCTCGGTTGAATTTTTGCCAAGCACTTCGCTTTTTGTCAAACCGGTCAGTTGCTCATAATCTTCATTGACTTCTACGAGTAGGCTTGGATTCAC
The DNA here is from genome assembly GCA_028288365.1 of Chitinophagaceae bacterium. Lineage (GTDB taxonomy): Bacteria > Bacteroidota > Bacteroidia > Cytophagales > Cytophagaceae > JACMQM01. The sequence goes on from JAQBNU010000027.1 coordinate 130,075, forward strand.
AGAAGATAGGCTCATTGCCACAGGGCTGGAGTGAAACAGTTTGGTAAAGCGTGCATCTCGTTCTTCCAGTAATTTTTGTACCTCTTTCTGAGCAGTAATGTCTGTTGCAATGCCACATAATCCGTTGAGTTCGCCTTTGTCGTTGTACAAAGGAACTTTGGTCACGAGTTGTACTAGCACTTTCCCATTTATGCTAAATGATTGCTCATGAGTCACGGATTCTTTTCGCTCAAAAACTTTTTTATCATTTCGGATAAACTCTTCTGCCAATTCTTTGGGACGAAAGGCATGATCTGTTTTCAGATAAATATCTTTTAGAGAAACCTGAAAAATATTTTCATATTCTTTATTGACCAAAAGATAGCGATGCTGTATGTCTTTGACGAAAACCACAGAAGTGGTATTGTCGAGAATAGATTGTAACATATTACGTGCTTCGTCCATTTCCTTGCGCGCATTTTTCAGCATTTGCTCGGCATGCCAACGAGGATCAATGTCTCTTACCACACTTTGAAATCCTTTTACACGATTATTTTCGTCGTAGAGCATGATGGCTTTTTGTTCCACCCACTTTACGCTGCCATTATTCATGATCACAGGAAACTCTAATGTGCTTTCTCTTTGCTTGTGGCGAAACTGGTCCAGGTAAAAGCGACTCACACGGTCTCTGTATTCTTCCGGAATTAAGTCCTTAAAATTTTTGCCGATTAGCTCCTTTGATTTATAGCCTAAGATGCGCTCTGAGTTGTTGTTGACAAATGTAAAGTTGCCACTGATGTCTGATGTGTAAATGATATCGGCTACATCGTTTATTAGCTGATGGTATTTCTCTTCACTTTCTTTAAGCTGCTGACTTTTTTTACGAAGCTCAAATTGATTGATGATAAAACCAGATAAGATGCGGAGCGTTTCTTTTTGTTTTTCGCTGAGTGTTTTGGGTACCGTATCGATGACACACAACGTTCCCAGTTTGTATCCGTCAGGATTGATCAGTGGTGCGCCAGCGTAAAATCGAATGTCTGGTGCACCTGTCACCAACGGGTTATCAACAAATAATTTATTTTCAAGTGCATTGGGTACTTCGTAAATGTCATCGCCTTCAATAGCGTGATGACAAAATGCCATGCTGCGTGGAGTTTGTTGGGCATCCAAACCTATACGAGATTTAAACCATTGCCTATCGTTGTCAATTAAACTGATCAGAGCAATCGGTGTATCACAGATGGTAGAAGCTAGTTTAGTGAGAGCATCCAATTCTGCTTCCGACAACGTATCAAGAATGCGGTATTCTGCAAGTGCAGCAAGGCGTTTTTTTTCATTTTCCAGATTAGCCTCTGTCATGATCAGAAAGTTAGACGATACAAAATAGGCTTTTTTATACGGTGATACAAAAGAATAGGAGTTGCAACTTTCTATTTGGACAGGAAGTGGATTGCTAAGCCAGCCAAGCAATACGTGAAATCAGAAGATTTAAGAGCAGGAAAATACGGAGAAGTAGATTATTGCTGTTGTTTCATAAATTTGAATTTCAATGCGTCGGAAAAAGGCGATTGGAATTTTCTGGCGAAAAGTACATCAGAGGTATTTATTTTTTCAAAATCGGTCATGTCCAACACCGCGGGACCGCCTGGCTTGGCCTTCCTGCCAGATGTCCAGTCGATGTAGCGCAAGCTATTGTTCGCGACATGTTGGGCACGGGGTGAGTTGAGAATCACCGTTTGAAAATAAATTTCATCCGCAGCAAAGGTATGCTTCATGCGACGGAGCAAGTATGGTTTTTTATTGGTATAGTCTACTACATACTTCAACGTTTCTCTGGTTAAGCTCCACCAGTTATCACCACCATATAGTTTGGGAACCTTATTTGAAAGCGGTCTTTTAAAATTTATTTTTTTCTGAAACTTCAATAAACGAAAGACCCACTTTTTATTTTTCGCTGAACCGAATACATCAAAGAAGTTATAGTATTGGAGCCTATCCATACCACCATTTTCCCATACCTTGGAAGGCATTTCAAAATAGGTCATGTAATCACGCTGCTCGGATTGTTCCGCTAATTTTTTAAAATGAGAAAGATCCTTCACCGGAAAATCTTGCCCGCTGATGGAATGAAAATAAACGAGCGCAGGATTTTTCACCGCTTCTTTTGCGAGCAACAAATAGGATCTTAGAAAATTGCGACCGGCCCAATTCACTTTATATTTTCGGGAAATAAATTTTACTTTCTCTATCGCAAGAAGTTGATCCATTATTTCTTTGCTGACTATACTTTTACGATCGATGTGAATGTACACCTCAAAAGAATCATCAAAGAAATGAACGACGTCCATCAAATGATCGAAGTCGGCATGTGCAGTAATAAGGATAGCTTGTTTCATGAATAGACCTAAATTAACGGTTACGATTTACTTCATCCAAACAATACTCTGTATAATATTTTGCTCCCTGAGTATTGAAATGTATGGCATCTGTAAAAAGAGAATCTTCCCAGAGCACACGATTCGCATCTACAAAAGTATGTTGATCTCTGGAGAGAACGGTTTTAATTTTATTCAGATGAGTGGCAAGCAAATTTATTTTTTGAGGGGACAGCTTTACAAATAAATTTTTTCTGATGGGCGATTGAAAAAATAGAAGAGCAATATTTCTGTCTTTGCAAAAGGTGGAAATACTGTCGAAGTAGGCATACTGATGAGGTACCGCAGGAATCACAAAGTCCAGGTCCCATCGTTCGGGATCAATCTTAAAACCTTTACCTTCCAGGTTAACCGTTCCATATGGATCGAATTTCAAATAGGTGTAATTCGTTTTTATGGTCCGTATTTCTTTTAAGTATTCGAAATTCGTTTTGTAATAGTCAAGATTGAAATTGATCAGATGATAGGGATAAGAAAGAAGATCACTTGAGACAAGATAATGTTTGATAAAAAAGCAATTCGCATTTTTATCCTTATGTTGAAAGTCAATGGTATTACTGGATAACAAGATGATGTCCGGATGATGAGTCTCATAGAGCATCTGGAGCAAGAGGTAAGTATCCTTCATGGACATGCCCCAGGAAGAGGCATTCAGATAAGAACGAATATGTAGCTTGTCGAGAATGGCAGGAGAATACAAATTATTCAAACACATGGATGAACCGATGGCGACAACACGAGTATCATTTTTTGATCGACGGATGAATTCCAGTTTTTCGTTGTAAGAAATACTATGGGTTAAATTTGGTGCAGGAAGCTCTTCTTTTAATGGATGGGTACGAGAATAGTAAAGTATGAGCAGCGTCGTGAATACGGCGCTGAGACAAGCAAACAGAAACATATTTAGAATAAATTTTTTCACGTTAGTTTAAAACTGGAAATAAATAAACGGTTCGTCTCCTTTGGTAAAATAAATGATGGAGAGTATGAGAATATAATAAATACCCCACCGAATAATTTTTGATCCTCTCAATCCTAGTTGTGCAATGGCATAGGACTGTTCCCGTCCAAACCATTCTATTAATACAAATCCGGAGACCAACAACAATTGCAACAAAGGAATGATGGATGGTTTGGTAAAAAGAGAACCAGAAAATATGATGGATATGTAATGAAAAGCTTCTCCAAGATTTGCGGACCGGAAAAAGATCCAGGCAAAAACAGTTAAGGAAAAAGTGAGCAACATAGAAAAAAACTCTTTCAGAGTCGGAAGGTATTTTCCTTGCGCTACACTATCAAGATGGGTTCTATGGGTGTTAAAAAAAATGGAAGGCAGAATGTATAAGGCATTCAGCAAGCCCCAAATAATAAAGGTCCAATTCGCACCATGCCAAAAACCGCTGATGAGAAAAATGATCACAACATTTCGAACTTTCATAGCAGTCGAACCTTTGCTTCCTCCTAAAGGAATATAGAGGTAATCCCTGAACCAACTGGAAAGAGAGATGTGCCAACGTCTCCAAAACTCTGCGATGTCTCTTGAAAAATAAGGGAAGGCAAAATTTCTCAGCAACTCAATTCCAAAAAGACGAGCAGCACCTAATGCTATATCTGAATAACCAGAAAAATCTCCGTAGATCTGGAAAGCGAACAACACAGCTCCCAGCACATAAGTACTTCCAGAAAAATCTTCCTGACTGTTAAAAATCATGTTGACATAAATGGCACATTGATCGGCTATGACTACTTTCTTAAACAAGCCCCATAGTATTTGCCTCAAACCATCTGCAGCCTGCGTATACTGAAAGGTTTTCTTTTCCTTGAGCTGCGGCAGCAGATGTGTAGCGCGCTCTATCGGTCCGGCGACTAACAGAGGGAAAAAACTCACGAATAAAGAGTAGTCGATGAAATTTCTTTCAGGTGATATTTTAGTATTATAAATGTCGATGACGTAAGACAAACCATGGAACGTATAAAACGAAATACCTATCGGTAAAATCAGATTCAGTATAAATGGATCAACGTGCCATCCTATCTGCGTTAAGCCTTCGGCGAAAGAGGTTGCGAAAAAATTATAATATTTAAACACCCCAAGGAAACCTAAGTTAATGGCAATGCTCAACACGAGCCAGAACTTTCTAGAAGCAGGACGTTGAGCTTCGGCTATTTTTATACCGGTATAATAATCAAGTAGTGTAGAGAATACAAGCAGAAATAAAAACCTCCAATCCCAGCATGCATAGAAAAAATAACTGGCAACGAGTAATAATATATTTTGAAGTGTGAGTGAACGATAAGCGACAAACCAATAGAGAATAAAAACTAGAGGTAGAAAGAGTGCAAAGTGGAGGGAAGTAAACAGCATTATAAAACTTGATCTTTATAAACGTCAGAAACGAATCAATATAAATATAAGATAAAGCATTTGTTTTCCGATACCTCTTGGCTTCTATAATCTGCCATCTACCGTTGGGCCATCCAGTTCATCGCTGGCTTCGTTGAAATGTTTCAATTCTTGTAGGTACAATAAAATCATGGCAATGAGGGGAAGAGCAGCACAGAGTTCTAAAATGTAAGAAGGGAGTGTGTACCAGGGAAAAAATGTATTTACAAGTGAAACCAATAGAGGGATAAGTATAAGCAATAGATAATTTACACCGACAAGTTTCAGGTAAAAGTGAACACGGCCGGTCACAGTGTTTTTCAGTAACTGCAAAGCAATTACAAATTCCATCGTGCAACGAATCAGGAAAGGAAGTAACGTCAGAAGCATTTGTCGGGCCATTACTTCTGATGGTGTTAGTCCTTCTATAGTAAGAGGAAGAATATAAAGGTGGGTAATCAATCTGAAAATAATAGTAAGTACAATAAATAAAACAGCTACTAAACTGATGCGTTGTTGCTTGATTTCTTTGACATAACGATATAAAAAGAAAATGATCAGCACATCAAATACTGCATACAAAAAAAAGATATAAGGCGTGTAAGGGCCGGGCTGTGCAGGCATGAAAAAGGTATACAGCACAATCATCAGGATGCGCAAGGCAATGAAGCTGATGATGAAAGAAAGTTGTTCTCTGTATTTCATTTCAATGGAAAGCGGTGAAAATAAAAAAGCCCTTTAGGGCTTTTACTATTAATTGTTATCAGGCTCCGGTTGTACCGGCTCGCCGTTTTCATTGGCATCGGTGATGAGTTGCTCGCTGCCGTCCGATTCTTCTACCCAAAAGTTATTGAACCCTTCGCCGATGTAAATGCGGATTTTATTCAGCTGCAACAATTCCAGTATGGCGAGGAAGTTATAGACCACTGCAATCTTGGTGGCATTGTCTGTTATCACGTCTACAAAGGAAACACGACCCTTGCCAGCTGTGACTCTGTTGAGTATGTATTCTTTTTGCCCTTCAATAGAATATGGATATTGTGTAACGTGGTGAACCGGTTTGTTTTTTTCTTCTTCAAAACGCATCAATACTTTTTGGTAGACCTTCAACAATTTGTAAAGATCCAAATCCTGAAGTTCGGCCTCGACGTTGTTGGTCTCAGAAAGTTGTTTGATTTCTTTTAAGATGTTGCCGCGCTTTTCTTTTTGCAAGGAATCCTGCTCCAATTGAGCGAGTTCGCTGATGACGGACTTATATTTTTTATATTCCAGCAAGTGGGCAATCAACTCTTCTCTGGGATCTACTTCGTTGCCGAAAAGATCTACCTGAGGTCTTGGCAGCAAGGTTTTGGCCTTGATGCGCATGAGTGTGGCCGCCACCAAAATAAATTCACTGGCTACTTCCACGTTCATTTTTTCCATTTGATGGATATAATCCAGGAAGTCTCCTGTGATCTTAAAGATGGGAATATCATAAATATCCAGTTCATCCCGTTCTATAAAGAACAACAACAGGTCAAAAGGACCTTCAAAAAGAGGCAGCTTGATTTCGAAACTCACGGGACGAAATTAGCCTTATTCGGCCGTAGTTTTCAGGGCAAAAACTATATTTTTTCCACCCGCCAAGGTGGATAAACTGTAGATAACCTGTTTACAAACCTATTCTCCATCGTATTAAAACAGAAATTCATTATATTTGAAGATTATACCAAACCAATCATTTGATACAACCCGGCCCTATACTGTCGAAGATCAATTCCCCTGCCGATCTCAAACCGCTAAGTCCTGAGCAATTACATCAGTTATGTGAAGAACTGCGCACGTTCATCATTGATCAGGTATCCGTGTACGGCGGACATTTTGGTGCGAGCCTTGGCGTAGTCGAATTGACAGTGGCACTGCACACGGTGTTCAATACACCGTATGATCAGTTGATTTGGGACGTGGGGCATCAGGCTTACGGACATAAGATCTTAACGGGCCGCAGGGATGATTTTCATACCAACCGCCTCTACAAAGGACTTTCAGGTTTTCCCAAACGCGAAGAAAGTGAATACGATGCCTTCGGCGTAGGACATTCATCGACTTCGATCTCGGCTGCGCTTGGTATGGCAGTTGCGGCAGAATATAAAAAAGAAAAAGACCGTCATTGCATCGCAGTCATTGGTGATGGTGCTCTCACAGCAGGAATGGCCTTCGAAGCCATGAACCACGCGGGTGTGACGAACAGCAATCTGCTCATTGTACTCAATGACAATTGCATGGCGATTGATCCCAATGTCGGGGCGCTGAAAGATTACCTCGTAGACATTACCACATCGTCTACTTACAATAAATTCCGTGATGAAATTTGGAAAATGCTGGGACGCTTTGGCGATCTGGGAAGTAACGCGCAGGCTTTTGCTTCTAAGATTGAAGGCGGTCTGAAAGCCGCAATGCTTAAGCATAGTAATCTATTTGAATCACTCAACTTACGTTATTTTGGTCCGGTAGATGGTCACGATGTAGACCATCTGGTGCACATCTTCAATGACCTGAAAAATATTCCTGGTCCTAAAATACTGCACGTCATCACGACAAAAGGCAAAGGTTACGCACTGGCCGAACAGGATCAGGTAAAATGGCACTCTCCCGGAAAGTTTGATAAGATCACCGGAGAAATCAAAAATAAAGTTTACGATAAACCGCAGCCGCCTAAATACCAGGATGTATTCGGACATACCATCGTAGAACTGGCAGAAAAAAATCCGAAGATCATGGGCATCACGCCCGCTATGCCTTCCGGTTCTTCTCTCAACATCATGATGGAAGTCATGCCGGATCGCGCCATGGACGTGGGCATTGCCGAACAACATGCAGTGACGTTCTCTGCGGGTTTGGCCACACAGGGATTAATTCCTTTCTGTAATATTTATTCGAGCTTCATGCAGCGTGCCTACGATCAGGTCATTCACGATGTGTGTTTGCAAAATCTAAACGTGGTGTTTTGCTTAGATCGCGCCGGTATTGCCGGAGCAGACGGACCGACACATCACGGGGCATTTGATATTCCTTATTTCCGTTGTATTCCAAACCTCGTGGTCTCTGCTCCGATGAACGAACAGGAATTACGTAACCTGATGTATACTGCACAACAGGATGATATGGGACCCTTCTCTATCCGTTATCCACGTGGACAAGGTGTGATGCCGGATTGGAAGACACCTTTTGAATTGATTCCGGTGGGTAAAGGAAGGATAGTGAGTGAAGGAGAAGAAGTAGCGATCCTCAGCATCGGGCACATCGGTAACTATGTCACGGAAGCCAAACAGCTTTTGCAAACATCAGATTTGAATCCGGCACATTACGACATGCGTTTCGCCAAACCGTTGGACGAAGAGTTGTTGCATAAAATTTTCAAAACATTCAAGAAGATCATCACACTGGAAGATGGCGCCATCATGGGTGGCTTTGGCAGCGCGGTGTTGGAGTTCATGGCTGACAAAGGTTACTCGGCAAAAGTCATCCGCTTGGGCATTCCCGATCATTTCATCGAACACGGAGAACAAATTCAACTGCACAAAGAATGTGGCTTCGATCCCGAAGGTATTGCGAAAGCAGTGCAGTCGCTGGTGGGAGTGGTATTGAAGTAAACAGCGAGGAGGGACGAGGAACGTAATGTTTTTACGTTCCTCGTCCCTCCTCGCTCGTCCCTATTTTTTCGTCGCTATATAAAACCAATCGAAACACGTATCATCCGCTGCTTGTACTTTGTAATCTTCCATCGTGATGTCAGACACAAGCCCTGTATTGTTTTGCAATAATTTTTTACGATTCATGCGGTTCAACAAGTCGTAAGGAATTTGTAACAACTGACGAGGAAGAATGTACTGTAAGTTAAACACATCAAAACGTGTGATCTTGCGCACAGAGGCTTTGTTTTTGTTATAATACTCCATGATCTTCGCATTGCCCGATACACCTAGCTTCTCAACGGATTGAAAAGATTTAAGCAATACGGTTTCCAATTCTGGTAAGGTATATTCTCTCACATGCCATGGATTGCGGGTGATGGACATTTTTTTATTGGGAGTAGTCACGATCAGTTTTCCGCCTGGTTTCAACACGCGAAAAATTTCTTTGACATACAAATTGTCATTGGAAATGTGTTCGATCACTTGAAACGTAATCACAAAATCGAAACTGTTGTCTGCAAAATCCAACGGAGGGAAAGATGTCTGTTTGAATTCCACATTAGGATAAATACTCAGGTCAACACCTGGCTGATGTTTGTCTGCACACACGTAGCGCGAAGATTTGGGAGCCAGCAATTCGATGCCGTATCCTTCACCGGTGCCTAGTTCTAATACATCGCCGTGTACTATTTTTGCCGCTTCGTAGTAAGCGAGAATGGAACGCTGAAACACATAGTTGTCTGAAAGGTCAGTAGGAGAAACGCGTTCCGCTGTTTGTAAAATTTTCATGGTCGTATTAAAGCATTAAAGGTAAGAAATAATATGGAGGATGGGAAATGGAGAAGGATCAAAGAGTAACGTTTGCGTGAGGGATAGCAGCAGAAAGCTCGGAGCGAGGTAATGATGTTTGATCGTGCATAAACGCTTTACCGAGCGAGGACTTGGAGCACAATTGAGCACGGGAGTGCGAAGATTGCGAACGTAGTTCTGCCCGACCCGAAGGGACACGCCCTAATTGCCTTCCTGCAAATCAATCAATCCAATCCCCACTTATTATGCTGTATTTATTCTATTTTTGCTCTATGAAAAACGATATGCTTTCATACCATGCTGTAGGAAAAGGCAAAGTGGTGGTGCTCCTTCACGGATTTTGTGAAGACCAAACCCTTTGGAGTGATTATGCTCAACAACTTTCTGAAGACTATTATGTCATTGTTCCCGAACTACCAGGCTTTGGTCAGTCCGCACCGGAATTCAGCGAAGCGGTAAGCATAGAATATTATGCGCGCAGGGTGCATGAATTGTTGGAGCAATTGGTGCACAGCGAAGAAAGAGTGACGTTCATTGGTCATTCACTTGGAGGCTACGTGGCGCTTGCCTTTGCAGACTTCTATCCGGAACGGATCAAAGGCTTTGGCTTGTTTCACTCTACCGCCTTTGCAGATAACGAAGAAAAAAAACAAAGCCGCGACAAAGTTGCACAATATATTCAGGACAGAGGCGTGGCGGCTTTCACTGATAATTTTGTCGAACCTTTATTTTATGTAGGCAACAGATCACGATTGAAAAAAGAAATTGATCAAGTAAAACAGCAGGCCAGACTGACATCCAAAGAAGGTGCAGTGGCAGCCACACTGGCCATGAAAGAAAGACCGGATCGCACGGATGTTTTGAAGGAAGCTAAAGTGCCGGTATTGTTTATTGTCGGTAAAAAAGACACTTCTATTCCGATAGAAAAAAGCATTGAGCAATGCCACTTCCCAGCCAAGAGCATGATTTACTTTGTAGACAACGTAGGCCACATGGGCATGATAGAAGAGCGCGAAGAATGCCTGACAGTGTTAAAGTCGTTTATTGACTTGTGCGAAGAGGTGAGTTGTAAATAAGAGGACGAGCGAGGAGGAACGATTATTTCAGTCCCTCCTCGCGCGCCCCTTCTTCTTCCTCCAAATGCAGCACCAGGGTTCGCATGCGATTGGTCAACAAATTAAAACCATAAAGACTCGCCGCCTTTTTTTTGTAGCGACTGCTAATGTTGTAATTGGTATATGATTTTGCCACAAATCGGATCATCCCCTTTTTATTGGTATAAAGAGAATCCATTTTTCGAGTGATGCTGTTCTCCAATACCACGAGGGCATTGACAGCTGGAAGGCTTCCGTCTTTTATCTGTACGTTGACAAACGTTGTATCATAATTGTGCAATTCGATTTTAGTGTAAAGAAGAAACGTACCTTTTGTTTTTTTACTGGGTTCCAACAATACTTCTCCAAAGGCATAGCGTGTGTCTACATAAAACAAATATTCCAATCCCGGATCGGCCTCGAAGAAAAACTCTCCACGATCATCGGAGAGAAGTGTGTCCAGATGCAATGTTTTTGTTTCGAGCGCAATGATTTTTAAAAGAGGTACTGCACTGCTGTTTTGATTGACAATGCCTTTAACTACGGTCTTGACTTCTTTCTCCAAGACCAGTTCCTGTTGGATGGTATCGGAAGCGCCACGATGTTTGGTTGAAAAAGAATTGTAAAGCACTTTAAAATTTTCTTTATAAGCAGTGAGCGTATATTCTTCACTCGGTTCGAGTGTAAAAAAGAAATTGCCTTGTTCATCTGTTTTGCTAGAAGACACTTCTATTCCATTGATGGTCATACGCACGAGTACATCGTTCAACGGAAGGTTTTTTAATTTCGCTTTGATGTTTCCTTTCAGGTAAACATTTAAAATTTCAAAAGAGAAAAGATCATCATCTCTGCCTCCATTGGTTCG
>JAQBNU010000061.1 GCA_028288365.1 Chitinophagaceae bacterium
AGAAATGTTTTATTCTTGATCTCTGATTTCTCATTTCTGATCTCTCCTAACTGTGGTACCGAATATTTTTTTTCAATAACGTGATCCGATTGGCAATTATATTTTACTATTTTGCCTGGCTTAGAAAAAATTAATTCACGTCATGTCAACCACTACTATTCATAAACCCATCCTGCACGAAGACTGGACGGCTGTGCTGATCGGCTTTCTGGTTATAGGCTTATCTATTATTGGGTATGTGGTCACCGCACCTTCTTATGGTTGGAATAGTTTTTCGGAATTGGATGCAAAAGTGTTTGCTCCTGGTAACCTCATCAAATTATTGACGCAATTTATTTACCTCTATTCTTTAGGAATGCTTGCCGTGTGGCTCGCTGGGAAAACCATTCGAATTTTTTTAATAGGCTTTCCTATTGTTTATCTTTTAACAACACTTGCGTTGGTCATAGCCGGCAATGCATCAATCAAAGCGGTTAACCTGGAAGCTGTAATTTTTAGTTTGCTGATTGGTTTACTATTTGGAAATACCGTCAACTTGCCCGATTGGTTTCGTTCTGCGCTGACCACAGAGTTTTTCGTGAAGATAGGATTGGTCTTACTTGGCACCACTGTCATCTTCGCCGATATATTAAAAGCAGGATCGCTTGGATTGGTGCAGGCGCTGGTGGTCGTCTTGTCTGTTTGGTACTTTGCTTTCTGGGTATGTAAAAAACTCAAGATAGACGATGAACTGACCATGATGATTTCAAGCGCCGTGTCTATTTGTGGTGTATCAGCGGCCATCGCTACTTCCGGAGCGATCAATGGCGATTCAAAAAAATTATCGTATGTCATTTCCATGGTATTGATTACCGCTATTCCCATGATGATCGGTATGCCTTATGCAGCGGCTTATATGGGACTTTCACAGGAAGTGACCGGCGCCTGGCTGGGTGGAAGTATAGATACGTCCGGCGCAGTAGTGGCATCTGGTACGTTGGTGGGTGAAACAGCGTTGAAGATCAGTACGATTGTGAAATTTTCTCAGAATGTATTGTTGGGTATTGCGGCTTTCGCGATCAGTGTGTACTGGACGATTAAGAAAGAAGAGAATGGTATCATAAAGAGGGAGAAGCCCTCACTTGGTGTCATCTGGGAAAGGTTTCCGAAGTTTGTGCTGGGTTTCATTGGTGCTTCTTTATTATTTTCTTTTGTGTTGTCTCCAGAGAACATCGAACCTATTAAAGGTAGCCTGAAGAATTTGCAAACGCTGTGGTTTGTGCTGGCCTTTACAAGTATTGGTTTGGAAACAAACGTTAAAGACTTGTTCAATGAAAACAGTCAAAAACCTCTCTACGCATTTTTGATCGCACAAGGATTTAATATTATTGTTACATTAATTTTGGCCTACCTGCTCTTCTAGAAACGAGTTGGAAGATGCATATTATTGTCCCTCCTTGCTTGTCCCTCGTCCGCTGAATTCTGCCTAAAATGTGATAAAACAAGCAAAAATGGTTTTCTGAAAGATTACCACCAATAATTCTACTAATCCTATAGAATTAATAGAATATTAATTACATTTGTACATCGCTCACTTAAACATCTGTCACTATGAGTTTACTAGGATTAACATACGTGTATAAAAACGAAGAGCTTTCGGTGGAAGCTTTTAAAGAATATCGTTTAAATAAAGGTGTGGTTTGTAAAAAATGCGGCTCTCAGCAGCATTACTGGTTGATGTCAAAGCAGCAGTTTCAGTGCGTAGATTGCCGCTTTAGAACCACACTGAGAAGTGGTACGGTTTTGCAAGGGAGTAAATTGCCATACTCTTATTTTTTCATTGCGGTCAACTTATTGACCAAACAAGGAAATAGGTTAACGCTTGATGACTTTCAAAAACATACCGGTCATAAATATTATGAACCGTTGTGGGAATTTTTGAATAAACTAAAAATAAACCTAGACGAAAAGGAACGTACGTTGATCCTCTCTACATACAGTGATGTACTCGGCAAACGCTTTCATTCTGGATTAATTACAGATAATGTGCTTCCGCTCAAACCGGAATTTGAACTGGTCTCTGTGCAGGAACTGGAGCATGTTGCAGCAAGATAAATCATTTATTATGAGAACCAGTGAATGGATAAGTCATAAAATGAGGTGGACAATGTTTATGACTTAGAAGTTCACTGTTCTCATAATAAATAAAACCCGATCGTGATTAACGATCGGGTTTTTTGTTGTGTATGACTGTCATTAGAAATAGAGGATGTTTTTTGTATTGGTGTCAGATCTTTCGATCTGACACGGAGGTTCAGCGAACATAGTTAATTCAACCGTGTCAGGTCGAAAGATCTGACACCAAAAAGTGCGAGTATGGGGCAAGACAGTTTATAGTAACAGCAAATTAATTTTTCACCGTTCGGAAACCCACATGCTCCATCCCGCTGTCCTCAGTACTTTTCATGCGTCTTGCCACGCGGTAACCGGAACAATAACTGTCGTTACATAAAAATGATCCACCGCGCATGACACGTTTTTGTGCGTAAGGTTCTTGCGGATCGAAACTTTTTTCCGGACCTGTAGGATTCGAAATTCCTTTTGGATTTGTTTTGGACAAGGTACTGTAATATTGATGATCATAATAATCCGAACACCATTCCCATACATTCCCTGACATGTCAAACAGGCCGTAGCCATTGGCTGGGAAAGATTTGACCGGTGCAGCAAAGTAGTATTTATCTTCTTGCGTATTCGTATTGGGAAAGGTACCTTGCCAGTAATTGACTTTGTTTTTGTTCACAGCTTCATTTCCCCAGGGATAAATATTATTCTTCAAACCCCCACGTGCCGCATATTCCCATTGCGCTTCGGTAGGTAAGTGTTTGCCTGCCCATTTGCAATAGGCTTGTGCATCGTACCATGAAATGTGTACGACAGGATAATTATCTTTTCCTTTGATGCCGCTACCGGGTCCATGCGGATGTTTCCAGCTTGCACCTTCTTTCCAACTCCACCAACTGCTGTAGTTTTCCAGTGAAACGGGTTGTGTCGGTGCGCTGAATACCAATGAAGCCGCTACCAAGAGACTTTCATCCGGTTTTGGTGTACCAGGTGCTACTTGTGTTTTAAGCACTTCCCAATCTGGTTTTTGTTCGGCAGTTGTCACGTAGCCTGTTGCTTTTACAAATTGTGCAAACTGCGCGTTGGTTACTTCGGTAACATCTATCCAAAATCCATTCACCGTAACTTTATGTTTTGGATATTCATCTTCCGAAGCCTGCTTGTTATCGCCACCCATGTCAAATGTTCCTCCTTCTATCCATACCATGCCGGTGTGAGAAGTATCCTTACTTTTTTCGATAGAGGATGTGCTGTCCTTTGTAGCATGGGGGAATCGGGCAGGTACAGTGGAGCAACACAATTTCGTTGAGTCTGTAGCCAATGAATCGCAAGTTGCTTTTTCTTCCTGTTTCGATTCACAACTGAAAAGAAAAGCGGTAAGAATTGAAATAGAAAAGATAATTTTTTTCATGGTGGAAATGGTAATGGTATAAAAGATGTGGTGTGCTAAATCTCTTTTGTTATTTTAAAACGAACAACTATTTCATTTTTAGTTCTCCGATGGCAATGCCGCTTTCAGCGGAAATGGTATACAACAAATACCATTTGTTATTTTCTCTGAAGACGGCCGGATCCCTTAATTCACGCACTTTCCCATAGTATAGTCCAGGTGCTGATTTCGTGATCGGTTGATCTGCTCCTTCGAAAACAGTTTGTGGTTCTACTACCGTAACCGGTTCGGTTGGTGTCCAGGTTTTCCAATCCCCTTTTAGTGGAATATAAGAAAGAAGAATACGTTCCGGAGCATCACCGATGCGACTGTAAAAAACAAGCAATGTATCTCCTTTCACAGCAACAGCTGCGTGTCTCAGGTAATTTTCTTTACTTTGTATTTTACTAAATGGATTCGGACCTTCTTCGAAAGCGGAGATACCATCTTTGGAGCGCGCCAACAATCCTGCACGAGAAATCGAATAATAATGATCTTTCCATTGGAATACTCGGAAGTAAGAATAGCCAAGCACGGTAGAGTCTGCTTTAAAATGAATACCATCAGAAGAAGTGGCACGCAAAGTATATTGTCCTTTGTGTGTAGAATCGACTATAGGACAATGAAAGTAAAGTACCAGTTGCTTATGAGCGTCATCTATGTGTACATCAGGTGACGCCACGTGCGTAACGGCATCGTCACCGGTTTCAGCGCCTTTGTGTTTTACGCTTTGTTGTACATTGGGTAAACCGAACTCACAGGTTTTGCAATCGGTTATTTTTAAGGTGCCGGGTTGATATATTTTCCATGGACCGTTTAAGTCATCGGCATATGCCAGACGAATGTGCTTGCCTTTGTGGTGTGCAAAGTACAAGTAATATTTCCCCAATTTGTTGGGTAGCCAATCGGGTACTTTGATGAGTGAAGGACCGTTTATGTTTTCTCCTTCAACACCTGGAATTAAATCAGCAGAGATGATGGGATTGTTTTTACTGCGTTCAAAAGAAATCGTTTGAGCCTCACTATAAAGCGAGATAAAAGCAATATAAAAGAAGAGAAGAATCTTTATAGGAGAAATATTCATGACGTTTGGGAAATTTATTTTCGTAGACAGCCAAAGTATGGTATGCCGTAAGAAATAAATACTGACTCTCGAACCCCTTTGTTTTAGGGGTATTTGGTAAATTCTACTAATTTGATAGGCAAAGTAAAATTTAACGCTGTCAAATCCAAACAGGAGGTATTTTTTTATTGGAAAAACGGACTAAATATAATTTTATTGGAATCATACCACAAGCTGATGAGGTACAAGTGAAAGCGTGGTTGTGATATGTCTGACAAGTTTTTAATCTGAAATGTTGGGGATATAAAATACAAAAATGAGGTGCGATGATGTGACAGGTGGCTTTATTTTAAATTGTCACTTGACATTCTACAAATACATCGGGTATATTTGAATCATAAAAATTATCCCACCTAAATTAATCTTTCCACCACCAGATTTATTTATGCTACTGCAATGAACAGTATCTGTTGATTGTGTTTCATGTTATAAATAGTATAAAGATATCCTGGAGGATTAGTAGTCTTAAAGAGAAAAGGACGGTGGTGGAAAATTTGTTCTTTTCTTCTAAAGTCTGCTAGTCCAAAAGGTATTATAAATGACAAGCAGATTTTATTCGGTTTTACCTACTCGCAGCAAAATAGGAAACGTCACCGTTTTGCTTTCTCCTTTTTTCCACACACGAAGTAAATCTTCTTCGATCAACGCTAGAGGATTGTGTCCTTTCTCTTCGATGTAGCGCTGTACTGCTGACCAGGTGCCGAGATAGCCGATGAATTGTTCGAGACTCCAATTTTCCCGTTGAAAAAAAGTAGGTGTTTGCAATTCCTGAAATGGAAAAGGAATGGTCTGATAAAGTTCATCAATGTATTTTCTTTCTTTATCCCAATATGCTCCTATGATGTCGTGGTAAAACCTGTCAATGACAGCGTCTGTTTTTTGATCTACACTAAGCAGCGCATAACCCATGACGGCTAAGATACCATCAGGTTTTAAGGTGCGCTCCACTTCTTTATAGAAAGATGAAAAATCAAACCAATGAATGGCTTGTGCAACGGTGATGAGGTCGAAGTGATGAGAAAGGAAAGAAGTATTTTCAGCCGCTTCTACTTTGTAAAGAATATTTGGAAGTTGAACAGCTTGTTCCAATTGTTTCGTGCTGATGTCCGTCGCATAGACTTGTTTAAAATAATGAGCCAGTTCACCTGCTACCTGTCCGTTTCCTGTACCACAATCCCAGGCTGTTTTATTTTCGGGTACGCAAGTGATGAGAAACTCATAGAGCTCCTGTGGATAGGTTGGTCTGAACTGCTGGTACTGTTCTGCCTGATGAGAGAATAGATCTTTCATTTTAAGAAAGGAGAAAAGGAGAAATTGATTTTTTCTAATTTAATCCAGTCGTACTATTTTTCCTATTGGATTTGTCCATGGGTGTGCGTTCTTTTTTGATTTTATGAAACTGTTCCGCCTCTTCAATAGAATGGGATTCGTTGATGTTCCCTTCTTTCTTGGCCATGAAAGCCAGTTTACTGTAAAACTTTTGCAACACTTTCATTTCCTCCTCTGTCAGTTCCTCTACACAGACCAATCGATTACTTGCTATTTCATTTGTGGCTAGCAATTCGTTCAGTTTTAATTGTATGGAAAGTGCTTCTTTGTTTTGTGCTTTTTGAATGACAAAGACCATCAGGAAAGTGATGACGGTTGTACCCGTGTTGATGATCAGCTGCCATACTTCCGAGTAGTGAAAGAGAGGCCCCGTAATCAGCCAGATGAGAATAAGAGATACCGCGCCGATAAAGGCATATCGGCTACCCGTGGCTTCCGCAACATTGGAAGAAAATGTTTCAAAAAGTTGCTGGATGTTTTTTTTTGCTTTTGACATGTGAAAATAAATCGGGCTGTTTTGAGAAACAATACACAAAATATTCTCCAAAAAATTAAATGAATAAAACACTTCTGTCGGCGCTTTCTCTTTCATCTGTTTCCTCAAAATGTGGATTTTTTTTCCTAAACAAGTGTTTTGTGTTATACTTAAGTGGCCATTATCCTATCTATACGCCTAGGCATAACTTTTGACTATATATGATCCAAGATGTAAATCATTGAGCTATGGAAAATCAATTGAATGTGTTAAGAGAAAAACAAGTGGCTATTGTTGCTGCGAATGGAGTGGATGAAGGTGCACTTTTTAAAATGAAGTCGGCCTTGGAACAAAAAGGATTACATACACAAATTATTTCTACGCAGCAGGGTGCGATCAGTAGTTCTGCCGGAAAAAAAATACAAGTCGATCAAAGTATGCTGGCGGCTTTCCCTATTAACTTTGATGCCGTATATGTGCCCGGTGGAGAAGACAGTATTTTTGCTTTACAGATGGAACCCATTGTCATTCGCTTCATCAACGAAGCCTATAAAAATAGTAAGCCTATTGCAGTGGACGGAGAAGGAGAAGAATTACTTTATATCACTGCTGCCGGAAATGAATTAAATAAAGGAGGAACAGGAGGTGTTTTCATCAACTGCAACTCCAGAGAATTTGTCAAAGCCATTGGTCAATATGGAACATGGCAGACTAAAATTTCAGCGTAAAAAATTATACTGTTGTCTCAACGATCAATGTTGCAAAAAAGGAATGTAAATATGAAATACAGTTCCTTCCCCTAATTTACTTTCTACGGAAATAATGCCCTGGTGATTTTCTACTATTTTTTTTACGATAGAAAGTCCTATGCCTGCACCTCCAGAAAGGAATTGTTTTGTAATACCCGGAGTCTCCAACTGCATACAATAAAGGTTAAATGTGTATGATGAATTTTTCTTTAGAAGGTTGAGTCAAGTTTTCCTGCCAGTTGATGGCCAATACTTTTTGTATAGCTTGTTTTAACAAAGGAAAAGAACTGGGCTTAGTTAAAAAATGACTGGCACCTTGTTCGTATACTTTATTGATGGCTTCGGGTTGATCGGAAGTAGAGAAGATCACGATGGGAATATTTTTTAGTTTCTCGCTAAGCCTGATTTCATCAAGACATTCAAACCCATTTTTACGGGGCATGTTCAGATCGAGAAAAATAACATCCGGAGAAGGAGGTACTGTTTCATCTAAAATTTTCATCAACTGTTGCCCATCTTTTGCAGTCGTCAATAAACTGTCTTTGCAAATTTCACGCAAGGCGTCTTGAAATAAAATCAGATCGTCATTATCGTCGTCAGCAATGAAAATGTTTTTGCCAAGAATAGTACTTGTACTCATGTACCAAAGATAGTATTATTCAGTTAAATACAATCTTGTAAGCATAATTTGGTTGCGAGAACTAATGCAAATTATATTAGAAAACAAAGGACTGTTTTACGGAGATAAAAGCACTATTTGTAAGACAAATTTATAGTTGCAAGCGTGCTTCGAAAATGGTGCAATATTTTCCTTTGATCTCTACTCTATCGTTGAGCAGTTGTGCTTTTAATTCCCCTGTGCGTGCAGATAGTTGTAAAGCATCGAAGTTTGTCTTGCCCGTTTTCAAATGCCAAAGTGGTACCAATGCACATTGTGCGGAACCAGTCACCGGATCTTCGTTGATACCCGCCACTGGAGCAAAGCAGCGCACCACAAAATCTGCACGATCGGAAAGTGAAGTAATCATAAGATGTCCGAGGCCTTTTGTTTTTAATTGTTCGAAATTGGGTTTGGTCTTTATCACGTCTTCTTCTGATGCCAGCACTCCGATGACCCAGCCATAGCTGCTGGCGTAGGTTTCCAGTGGTTGAATTCCTACAGTTTGTTGGAAGGATGCTGGTATGTAGGCCTTTATTCATGGGACGTCTGCCATATTAACTATGGTATTCCAGGAGTAACTCAGGATAAAATGAGGGTGAACATGTATAAACGCAAAAGATTCTGATGACAATTATTTGTTTGACAGAAGAGGAAAAACAGGGGATAAAATCAAATGTCATCACGATCATTTGGTGGTACGATACCCAATCCATTTGTATTTGACAGTCGTGCAGAAACATCCCGTGAATTTGTAACATTTCAAGTTGTATAATAAGGACTTATTCAAGGAGAGAAAGATTGGAAGAACAGGGAGTATTGAAAGCCCTCGTTGCTATTGAATCCCAAGTCTTTTCGGTTCTACTACTTGTCCGATGGTGTTGATAGACTTTGAGTTGAAGTATTTTAATATTTAAATACTATTAATTTTATAGAACAAATAGAATATTATATATTACACCCATTCCTTCACGTGAGAATAAGCATTATCTTTCAAGACCATTGTCCAATTTAAATTCTTAATTAAAAACTCATGTCTGAATTAAAAAACAAACAAACGGCTTTAGGTGACGTAGCCGCCAGGCAATTAGCCA
>JAQBNU010000155.1 GCA_028288365.1 Chitinophagaceae bacterium
CAATGCCGATACTACGGTGCCCTACCAGCAATCGGTAGACCTGCATAAAAAACTGGTAGAAATGGGCGTAAAAACCGAATTTATTACGGTAGAGGGCGGCGGCCATGGTAAGTGGACTAAAGAGCAAAACGCCGATGTTGACAAAGCCGTAGTGAAATTTCTTAAAGAAGTAGGGATATGAAAGTGAAAGGCCTGCGCTGGTATATCATCGGCCTGATAGGGTTGGCCACCGTTATCAATTATATCGACAGGAGCGCCATCAATATCATGTGGCCCTATATTTATAAGGAGTTTGGCATTGCCGATGTAGATAATAAAAGCACCCTGGCATTAATCACCACCTTTTTTATGATTGCCTATGCTATCGGTCAAACCGCCATGGGTAAAATTATGGATAGCATCGGCACCAAATTGGGCATGGTGTTCTCCATTTCGTTATGGAGTGTTTCCATCGCCTTGCACTCGCTGGCGCGGGGTATCGCGTCGTTCAATATCTTCCGCTTTATGCTGGGCTTTAGCGAGGCCGGCAACTGGCCGGGTGCCACCAAAAGCAATGCGGAGTGGTTCCCCGCCAAAGAGCGGGCTATTGCGCAGGGCATATTTGGCGCGGGGGCATCGCTGGGTTCGGTAGTGGCGGCCCCGGTCATCGCCCTGCTGTTTGTGGCTTTGGGCTGGAAACTGACCTTTGCTTGCATAGCCGTGTTGGGTTTACTGTGGATCATCCCCTGGCTCATCATCAACAAAAGTACGCCCGATAAACACCCCTGGCTTACCGAAGCCGAGCGGGTGCATATCCTATCCAAACCCATAGTAACCGAAGTAAAAACCGAAACAGCCTATACCTGGAAACAGTTACTACAGTTCCGCAATACCTGGGGCATTATCCTCAGCCGTTTTTTTATCGATCCGGTTTGGTGGTTATTTGTTACCTGGCTGCCTACCTTTTTAAAGGAGCAATTTCTGTTTGATATTAAACAGATCGGCGCGTTTACATGGGTACCCTACCTGTTTGCCGCTATGGGTGGCTTGCTGGGCGGCTTCTATTCATCCAAACTCATCCGCAAAGGTAAGGACCCGGTGAAAGCCCGCAAAATGGCCATCGGCATTGGTTGCGCGCTGATGCTGGCCGGGCTGACAGGCATTGTCATTTACCTCGACGGCTTAAAAGCTAACCCAACGCTGGCAATGGGCTTAATCAGCGTTACGCTGTTCGGGTTCCAATTCCTTATCAACAACTTGCAAACACTCCCATCCGATTATTACAGCGGCAAAAACGTGGGTACCGTGGCCGGGATGGGTGGCACAGCAGCCGTATTAGGCACACTGGCAACCACCTGGATGGTGCCGGTATTAACCAAAACCAGTTACACTTCCTTTTTTGTACTGGGCGCTTTACTGGTGCCGGTTAGCTGGTTGTGTATCCAATTCATTTATTCAAAAACAATTAAGATCAAATAAAAAAATCATCATGCGATTAAAAAACAAAGTAGCGATAGTGAGCGGCGGGAGCCGCGATATAGGCCGCGCGGTATGCGTAAAACTGGCACAGGAAGGCGCCAAAGTAGTGATCAACTACCGTGGGAACGAGCAGCAAGCGCAGGAAACTTTAAACCTGGTAAAAGAAGCAGGCGGCCAGGGGATTATCGCTTACGCGGATATGACCAATGAACAGGATGTAACCACCATGGTACAGGAAGCCCGTGACGCTTTTGGCGATGAAATTAACCTGCTGGTTAACGTAGCCGGCGGTTTAGTTGCCCGTAAACCCACTGCCGAAATGGATGGCGATTTTTGGGATTTTGTAATGGCGCTGAATGTAAAATCGGTATTCCTGGCTTGCAAAAGTGTGATACCTTATATGCCGGCCGGATCGGCCATTGTTAACTTTTCATCGCTGGCCGGGCGCGATGGCGGCGGTGGCGGTGCCAGTGCTTATGCTACCGCCAAAGGCGCGGTAATGACCTATACCCGTGCGCTGGCTAAGGAATTAGGCCCTAAAAACATCCGGGTAAATTCGGTAGCGCCGGGTATGATAGCTACCTCGTTCCACGATACCTTTACCAAGCCCGAAATCCGTGCTAACGTGGCCAATTCTACCCCGCTAAAACGCGAAGGGCAAGCCAATGAGGTAGCCGACCTGGTAGCATTTTTAGCCAGTAGCGATAGCAGCTTTATCAGCGGGGCAAATGTGGATATTAATGGCGGGGTGGCGTTTTCGTAGAACCTCTCCCCAACCCCTCTCCCTCGGAGAGGGGCTTTAATATATCGCTCCAAATGCTTTTAGAACCCTCTCCTTCGGAGAGGGCAGGGTGAGGTGTTATTCTGCAAAACTAAATTTCCCCATCAGCACAGCCGGGTTAGCGCCAATAACTAATGGTTCGCCAACTAAAGCTTCGTTACCTAACAGGGCAAACAGGATGGCCTCCTTAGCATCGGGGTTTATGCCTAAATAATCGGTATCGCTGATGATGGCCGGTGTAAGGGCTTGGGTTAAGCCATCAACCACAAAAATATTTTTGGCACCGCCACCGCTTATTAGTATGCGGTTGGCAGTTAGCATGGCATTATCCTTTATAAAATCAACAATACTATGAATGGTAAAGGCACTCAGGGTGGTAACGATATCATTTGGGGATAGTTCTGTAGTCCCCGATTTTTGTTGCGCTTGTGCTACGTAATCCAGGCCGAATAATTCGGGCCCGGTTGTTTTGGGGGCCTTTGCTTTAAAAAAAGGGTTATCCAGCAAGGCGCTTAGCAAGGCCTCATTTACTTTTCCTGATAAAGCTATTTTCGAGTCCTCGTCATACGGTTTGTTAAAATATTTACGGCAGGCGGCATCTATCAGGGTATTGCCGGGGCCGGTATCGCAGCAAATGATTTGGTTAGTATTCCCA
>JAQBNU010000157.1 GCA_028288365.1 Chitinophagaceae bacterium
ATGCTATTATAATTTACAGCGCTATTATGGGGCTGTTTTATATATTACATGTTATACTCGCCTTGTACTTTATAAAAAAAAGGCAGATTGATCAAAGTTTAAATCAACAAACAACAATTTGAAATGGTAAATGGGATGTTGAGAAATGGTAAGGGTGACAATTTGCGCAGCAATTAATGGAAGATGTTCAGCCATATAATAACAAGGTTAAATATGTGAAGGTATTATTAATAGTACTTGGCATTATAGGCTTCCCTCTTATTTCCTATATCCCCGAGGTTTTAGGTGTAGATTCAAGAGTGATTAGTGTGCCTTACCGGGCAGTTTATTTTCTTATTTGCATATTTGCACTGCTTCGGTTTAGATGGAAGAGCAAGGTAAACATCTATTTTTTACCCATTTTGCTATTCATTTTCTTGTATTTTTTACGCGCGGTTTATGATAATATATTTCAATACCAGCAGGTTAGCAGTATAGCTTTTGAGTTTTGGTTATTTGCCTTTTTGATGGGTTTTTTCCCCATGTTTCCTTTTTTATTTAAAATAAATTTAAAAACACTCCAATATTCAAAAAACGCGCTTTTAATTGTTACTACAGTTGTAAATATTTTAGGATTGAAAAACAATTATGCTGCTTTTAGCGATGAAAAAGTTGGCCGGTTTTTAGGAAACGAAATTTTAAATCCAATTACCTACGGACAAACCGGTGTTGTACTGGTTATTTTAGCATTGACCTTTTTTTTTGAAAAAAATATTTTTGGTAAGTTATTAATGATAGGGCTTATAAGCCTGGGACTAATTAATGTGGCACTATCTGCATCCAGAGGCCCAATGATAGAATTATCTGTTACAGTGTTATGTTTTGTTGTAGTTAATTTTAAAAGAATAGGGGCCTTAAGTTTATCAGTAATGGTAGGTGCGCTTGTTGGGATCGGGATATATTTTAAAAATTATCTTATATTATTTACACTTGTATTTGACCGTATAGGAGATACCGGGTTTGATAAACAAACTGGTAGCGAAGAGCGGTATTTTTTATATAAGGATGCCTGGCATCAATTTTGGGAGAGTCCATTTTTTGGATATATCGGTATTGGGGCTTATCCACATAACCTTGTTTTAGAAAGCTTTATGGCTTTAGGTATTTTTGGTGGTTTGCTAATGATATATATATTGTTTATCGCCTTCAGAAACATTTTTGCACTTGTTAAAGTTAAAGCGACCGATTGGATTGCATTGATATTTTTGATGCATACAGTAACCACATTTATTTCTGGCGCTATTTGGAATAGTTTTGAGTTTTGGTCCCTTTTAGCTTTTTCATTTACGTTATATGGTAATAAGGTGTTATATAAAACTAATGAGCAATAAGCCCGTTAATATAAAAATGTACAATGAAGCTGTAATTTAAAGCTATTAATAATTTATCCTTTCCCACGCCAATTTATTTAATAATAGATCACAAAGTATAGCATGCAAAAAACATTAAAAAAAATTAAGCAACTTATACCACCGGTTGTTTTAAACTTCTGTTTAAAAAATATTGGTTATATAGGTTTGGCACCATGGGAATATATGCCTGAAGGATTTTCTTATCGAAATAAATCAAAGGGGTGGGACTTGGAAAGCATTGTACAATTACAATTGGATAAATGGCCAAAATATGCAGAACGGGTGAAAAGTACAGCCTCGCTGGGCTTTAATCATGAGAGTGCGGATATTAGTGGCAACACCCCTTTTTTTCACAATTTGCTTGTTAGTTTCGCCTATGTTTTAACGTTAGCGAGCTTAAATAAAAAAGAGATCAGGTTTTTAGATTGGGGTGGAGGGATTGGACATTATGGATTACTGGCAGAAGAATTATTAAAGCCTGTTAATTTAGATTTTAATTATTACTGTTACGATTTTGAAGTTTTTGAAAAAACGGGCAAGCAAATAAATCTGAAGTATAACTATTTTCATGATAATGATAAATACTACGATGTGAAATTTGATATCATAATGGCAAGCAGTTCCATTTGGTATGAAGAAAATTGGAAGAATGGTATTGATAAGCCTTGTAAATATGATACAGATTTTTTGTACATAACCAGAATGATCTTTATTTCCAACACGCCCAGTTACGTAGCTATTCAAAGGCCAAAACACATTGGATACAATACAGAATACTTGTTTTGGATTATTAATAAGCATGAATTTATAGCGTATGTTACTAAAAAAGGGTTCAGTTTAATTAGAGAATTTGAGTTTGGCGAGGCTACACCAATATTCAAAGCACCAGAGCAAGGTACAATGCAAGGTTTTTTATTTAAAAAGGCGTAACTCAATAAACTTAGGAATATTTGGTTAGTTTTGGCCCAAACACCTAAAAAACAGAAATGGAATTACCATATATAATTAACTTTCAACATACAGGATCGGCAGAATTTGGATTTCTTGACATAGCTGAAGTTGGAAAAAATATCCCCTTTGATGTAAAGCGATTATTTTGGACACACTCGGTTCCTAACGGAGTAACCAGGGGGCACCATGCCCACAAAGCTACCCAGCAAATTTTAATTGCAATAGAGGGTACAATACATGTAACTACTGAGATGCCGTGTGGCGAAATCATGAAGTTTACATTATCATCATCTACACAAGGCATATATTTGCCACCCCATGTTTGGCATAGTATGGATTATTATAACGACGCAGTACAAATTGTATTTTGCTCGGCACACTTTAGCGAAGCGGATTATTTAAGAGAATATAAAGACTACAAAGAATATTACAAATAATGAAGATACCATATCTGTCTTTTGAATATCAGCATAACTTAATGAAGGAGGAGTTAAAAACGGCTTGCGAGCAGGTTATTGATTCCAATTGGTTTATTATGGGCGATTCGTTAAAAGACTTTGAAGAAAAATATGCAAAAGTTAGCAACACAGCACAAGCAGTTGGGGTAGCTAATGGTTTGGATGCGCTTATCTTATCATTAAAAGCTTTAAATATTGGTGCAGGAGACGAGGTAATAGTACCTGCAAATACATATATAGCATCGTGGCTTGCAGTATCTGCTGTTGGTGCAACACCTGTACCTGTAGAACCTGATATACGAACTTACAATATAGATGTAAATAAAATTGAAAGTAAAATTACCGCTAAAACAAAAGCAATCCTTCCGGTTCATTTGTATGGTTTACCATGCAAAATGGACACCATTATGGAAATTGCAAAAAAGCATAAACTTTATGTGGTTGAAGATAATGCACAATCCCATTTAGCTACACATAATGGTCAAATTACAGGATCTTTTGGTGATTTAAATGCTACCAGTTTTTATCCTGGAAAAAATTTAGGGGCATTAGGAGATGCCGGCGCCGTTACCGGCGATAACGAAGAATTAATGGATCTGGTTAAAGTATTACGGAATTATGGTTCTGAAAAAAAATATTATAATCAGGTAAAAGGGATAAACTCCAGATTAGATGAAATGCAGGCGGCTTTTTTGGCCGTCAAATTGAAATATATTGCCCAACTTACCGATCAGCGGAAGGAAATTGCCAAAAGATATGACAAAGGTTTATCTAATATTGACGGATTGATTTTACCCTATGTTAACGAGGGGGCAACGCACGTATACCATATCTATTTAGTCAGAACTGTAAAACGGGATGAGTTAATGCAATTTCTTCAAGATGCTGGAATAAGCCCATTTATACATTATCCCTTGCCGCCCCATCTTCAAGAAGCATATAAAGAATTTGAATATAAAATTGGGGATTTTCCTTTAACAGAAGAAATAGCAAACACTTGTTTAAGCATTCCCCTTTACCCTGGTTTAACGGATGATGAGATTGACTATATCATTCAATCCGTTAAATCGTTTTTTTATAAAAACTAATGCGATATTTCTGTACGTTATTTGATGCAAATTATTTGCCTAATTTTTTAGCACTTTATAATTCATTAGAGGCAAATATTGACGGTGATTTTAAAATTTATGCTTTTTGCATGGATGATAGATCATTTACTTATTTATCAGATTATAAGTTAAAAACAGGTGCTAAAATTGTTACGGTTTCTCTTCCGCAATTAATCACCTATTTCCCACAACTTGATGATATAAAAAAGCAGCGAACCATTATAGAGTTTTATTTTACTTGTAGCCCATTTATATGCCGGTACGTTTTATGTAAAGAACAAACGTGTACGCATGTGACTTATCTTGATGCAGACTTGTTGTTTTTTGATTCGCCAGAAATAATATTTGAAGAGATAAGTGACGCCTCTGTTGCCATTATCTCGCACAAATTTTATGGTTGGGGCAAGCGTTATATTAAATACGGCACTTATAATGTAGGCTGGCTAACATTTAAAAACGATGCCACAGGTAATGCCTGTTTGCAACAATGGTTAGCCGATTGTGAAGAATGGTGTTATGATTACTATGACGAAGAAGGTGAAAGGTTTGGTGATCAAAAATACCTTGATAATTGGGAAAATGCTTATGAGAATGTTAAAACTATTCAACAAAAGGGGGCTAATCTTGCACCTTGGAATGCTGGGCAGTATAATATAACTTTAAATAAGCAGGGCAAAATATTTATTGATCAAGATCCGTTGGTTTTTCATCACTTTGCAAGTTTTAAAAAGGTAAATCACAATACATATACAACAAGCATGAGCAGATACCTGGCCCGTCCGGGTCGAGTTTTAAAAACTAATATTTATAAACATTATTTAAACAAGTTAACCGAAATTTCAATCAAAATAAATAAAGATTCTGAAAAGAATAATAATGTGTTACAACGAAACCGGCCTTTGGCATATCAAACAGATTTTAAAAAGAAACTTACAGGTATTTTCACTTCGTTAACAAGGTGGTATTTTCAGGATTATATTAAACGGTGATTATTGGTTTGAAATTATTTAT
>JAQBNU010000154.1 GCA_028288365.1 Chitinophagaceae bacterium
GCGCCGACATATTCGCGTGCCAAGGCTTCATCAGCTGCCACGATACCCGCTGGTTTGCCGCAAGCTGTGATGCGCGCAATCGCGTCCTTGAATACACGACGCATGTCGGGGTGCGTGGCGCGGCCGATGTATCCGAGCTCGGCCGACAAATCCCCCGGGCCGATGAAGATGGCATCGACGCCTTCGACAGCAGCGATCTCTTCGATATTGTCGAGCCCTTCCTGATTCTCGATCTGCACGATCAGGCACAGTTCATTTTCGGCGTGCTGGTGATAGTTGATGATGCGGCCATAGTTCGCGGCGCGCGAAACCGGGCCCAAGCCGCGAATGCCACGCGGCGGATACCACATCGCCGACGCTGCCTGACGCGCTTCTTCGGCGTTCTGCACGTGCGGCACCATCAGTGTCTGGACGCCGATATCGAGCAGGCGTTTGATCAGGACAACGTCATTATGCGAAGGGCGTACTACCGCATGCGCGCTGCCGCCGGTCATGGCCTGCAGCTGTTGCAGCACCAGCAGTACGTCGTTGGGGCCATGTTCGGTGTCGAGAATGAGCCAGTCGAAGCCGCATCCGGCAAGTATTTCGGCAGAGACGTGGTGCGACAGCAGAGAAAACAGGCCGACTTGCAGCTTGTTACTCTGGATGGCGCGCTTGAAATGGTTTGTTGGAACCGTGGGAGCAGTATTGACGTTCATGATGAGCATTACCTATAAGTGGGGTTGGAATCCGTATCGACAGAGAAGCAGTCTGGCCCTCGGGTCGGAGTTCTCCTGCTCAGCCCACGGTTCCACAGTTGCGTTGAACCCACTTTTGGCTAGGGGTTTACTGCTATTGACGCACTGCATCATTTATAACACGCGGGTCATCCAGGGGTCCACGGATCAGATATGCTTTATGGCATCATATCAATGACTTGGGATTTATTCATATTCAAAATGAATTGGAGCGCGTGCAGTGCGGCCGCATTCCGGACCGCCGCGCGCTCGCCCGGAAAATGTCGCGTGTGGCACTTGACGTGAACATCGCTCGAAGAATTGCCGTGCGGGCGGGATGCCCAGGCAAAACACACCATGCCCACCGGTTTCTCTGACGTGCCTCCCGAGGGACCGGCAATGCCCGAAACGGCCACTGCAACATCGGCCACCGAATGCACCAGCGCGCCGAGTGCCATCTCGCGGACGGTCTGTTCGCTGACGGCGCCAAACGCTGTCAGCGTGGCTGGCTGCACACCCAGCATGGCTTGCTTGGCATCGTTGCTGTAGGTGACGAAACCGCGATCGAACCAGACACTCGACCCGGCTATTTCTGTCATGGCAGCGGCGATGAGGCCGCCGGTACAGGACTCTGCCGTGACCAGCTGCAAGCCTTGCGCTTGCAGCCAGATTCCGGTCTGGCGGGCGGCCTCTATGAGTTCTTCATTCACGGCGGTGGAGAAGCACGAACCGGCGGCGAGCCGTTATGGTGCCTGCTTGCGTGCCGCAGGGCCGGGACACGTCGCCTTGGTATTGCGGCCCGGCCGTTTCCGGAATGGGTCGTACCAGTACTCGGCTTTGTTGAGCGGCGTCTTGTCGGAGAGCAACGGATTTTCCAGACGGAAAATGCGTCGCGAGCAGAAGTCGGCGCGGTCGATCAAGGGCTGGTGATACTGCAGGAACAGCTTGTCGAACGAGCCGTCCTTGATCATCAGCTTGAACCCTTCCTCGATGCGTGCTGCCAGCCGCGGGTTTTGCGGCGAGACGAAGAAATATTTGGGCAGGGGGAAGTACAGCATCATCGATTTCTCGATGGCCATGCCGGGAAAGGTGCTCTTGCGATCGTCATATTCGACAAACACTTCGGACAGGGCGCGCGGGAAGTAATCGAAGCGACCGGCGACCAGCATCTTGTAGAGGCCTTCCCAGTCGGCCGCAGCCTCGTACTTGAAATTGAGCGTCTGGAAAACCTGGCGCGTTGACCATGCGTGACCCACGCCGAGCGTGAGCTTCTTGAGGTCTTCGATATCGGTGATGCGGCTGAATCTTTCCTGGTCGTCGGCACGTATCAACGCGATGCGATATTCCGTGATGCCCTTGTCCACTGGAATGCGCAGCGTGATGAGGTCGCTTTCTTCCCAATCGGGACGGGTTGCCTTGGCCGTCACGTTTACGACCACACCACGTTGGAGTTCGGTCAACAGTCGGTCGCGATACATGTAACTCGGCGCGTACTCGACGCGAAACGGACCGTACTTGGCCCGCGTGCGTTCCAGAATTTGAGTGAGCAGAATATTGGTGTAATCGTTGCGCTTGTCGATCTCGTTGACCGGCGCATCGAGAATGGCAACATCCATGGCATGCGCCACGTTGGCGATGCCCGGGACGAAGCTAAGGACGAAGCTCGATACGAGCGAGAGCAGCAAGCTATTCCGTGCTTTGCCCAGTGTAAGCATATCCCTTATGTCCGAGAGTCTTCGATTCGAAGAAGTTGTTGCGAGGCGGCGGATCACGACAACTGAGCACTACCACTAAAGTCGTAAGTGACCAGACGCTTGAAGCGTACTTGCCGTATGTTAGTACGGTGCATGAGCATACGTCACGAC
Organism: Chitinophagaceae bacterium; assembly: GCA_028288365.1. Lineage (GTDB taxonomy): Bacteria > Bacteroidota > Bacteroidia > Cytophagales > Cytophagaceae > JACMQM01. The sequence continues at coordinate 2,582 of JAQBNU010000154.1, forward strand.
AATCCAGAGGAGTGTGTCGTAGCGTGTCTGTTGTGCTGCGCTGCAACGTGATCCGATAGTGGCCAATTTATGCAAACCGCAATATTTTGAACGCGACGGCAAGACACAACAGCGCATACCCCGCAGCCAGCAAATCATCGAACATCACGCCAAAACCGTTCTTGAAACGTGCATCGGCAACACGTATCGGCCAAGGTTTTACGATGTCGAAAAAACGGAACAGGATGAAGCTGGCAAGCTGCCACCACAGGCCGTGCGGCGTCAGCCACAACACCAGCCACATCGCTACGAACTCGTCCCAGACGATACCGCCATGGTCGACCACGCCGAGCGCCTTGCCGGTCAGCGGCACGAAGAAGCATCCCGCGACGAAGCCCAGCAGCAGAAAGACACCGAAACCTGCGTCGGAAAACGGTGGCCGGATCAACGTATAGAGCGGCGCATAGAGCGCCCACGCCAGCAGCGTGCCAACCGTGCCGGGCGCCACCGGCGAGAGACCACTGCCGAGGCCCAGCGAAAGGAAATGTGCGGGGTGCGACAAGAGAAGACGCAGCGTTGGTCGGGACATTGAGCGGGCGCAAGAGTTTGACGGGTCGCCAAGCATACTGCCACATATCGCTGACGGCTTTGGCGGGTTGCGCTGTCAGCCTGATGCTGCCGATAAGACAGGAATGGTGTGTCATTCCTGCTTTCAAGGGAATGGCGTCATCCTTGCCGAGACCTATTTTCCAACCACTTCTTGTCGTGTAAGTAGCCGAGGCGAAATCCCATGAGAAAGCCAAGGCGCAGCGCACATACGCCACTTCGGGAGAAAGAATGATTGCGATACGCATGATCTGCCGCGCGCTGCCGCACGTCGCGCTTGTCATATTCTCGTGCATGCGCATTGCATACGCAGGAAGCTACGCTGAACTGGATGCCGATCGCGTCGCGCAACTGAGCGCGCTACTGAGCGAAGCACCACAGGGTTTCGGCCCACGCTGTACCGATCGCGCCATGTGGAGCACGCCAGCAATCAGCGAGCGGCTGGCGGCTGTGAAAGGTGCCGCCGAAAAACTCCTGACCCAGCCATTTCCGTCATGGAGCGACGAGGCCTATCTCGAATACAGCAGCAAGGGCGCGCGGCCGAATGGGGAACGCATGATGAACGCACGCAAGGCCTGGCTCTATCCCCTGGTGCTGGCCGAATGCGTCGAGGGCAAGGGGCGATTCCTGCCGGCTATCGAACATACGTTGATCGAACTCGATACGCAGCCCACCTGGACCTGGCCGGCGCACGACGCAACGCTACGCAACTTCCGCCAGCACAACTATGAAGTCGATCTGCTTGCTGCCGACACGGCGCACGATGTCGCGCAAACTTTGTACATGCTTGGCGACCAGCTCGCGCCCGCTGTGCAGCAGCAGACGTTAGCGGCGTTGGAGGCACGCATCTTCGCGCCGCTGCGCCGCAGCTTCATCAACGGCGGCAAGGACAACTGGTGGCTGCAAGCCGACCATAACTGGAACGCCGTGTGTCTCAAGGGCATCGTCGGCGCTGCGCTCGCCGTCTTGCCGGCGCGGCAAGATCGCGCGCTGTTCGTGGCGGCGGCCGAACACTACATTCGCAAATATGTCGCCGCCTTTCCGGACGACGGCTATTCGATCGAAGGGCCAGGCTACTGGAATTATGGTTTCTCGCATTTCACGGAACTGCGCGAACTATTGATGCAGGCCACCGCAGCTCGACTCGATTTGTTCGCCGATGCCAAGGTGCGCAATATCGCGTTGTATGGCTTTCGCATCGAGATGCTGCCCGGCAATGTCGCTGCCTTTGGCGACGCGTCGCGCAACACGAAGATGGACGATTTTACGCGCGACTATGCCAATGAAGTATTCGCTCTGGGCATGTCCGCCCACCTTGCCGGCCTGCCCATCACTGCGAAGCAGGCAGGCAACGCAGCGCCGGTGGCCAATGCAACGATGATCCTGTTCGCCAGACCCGTGCCGGAAAATACAAACGGCGCCGGCGTGCAGGTCGGCCTGCAGAGTTATTTCGACAAGGTCGGCGTGCTGGTGTCGCGTCCTGGCGCAGACGAACGCATGGGGGTCTCGATCAAAGCTGGTGGCAATGGCAATCACAGCCACAACGACATCGGCTCGTATGCCATTGGGTTAGGGGTGGAACAGCCTACCGGCGACGCGGGCGCCACCATCTATTCGGCGAAGACCTTCAGCAAACTGCGCTACACCATCAAGGGCATCAATTCGTATGGGCACCCCGTGCCGGTGGTCGCGGGCGAGCTGCAACGCGAAGCCACGCAAGTCAAGCCCACGGTGCTGGCAACGCACTTCTCCGACGCGCTCGACGAGATTACACTAGATATGTCATCGGCGTATTCTGTATCTTCGCTGAAGTCGCTCACGCGTACCTTGCGTCATGAGCGTGCCGGCTATGGTGCCGTGCAGATCGAGGATCGCTTTGAGTTTTCGCGGGCGGAAACATTCGAGGTTGCCTTGATCGTCGGCGGCAACTGGCAGGCGCATGGCGACGACACCATAGAGCTGTGGCAGAAGAATGAACACCTGATGGCGCACATCGAAGCGTCAGCGCCCTACGAAATAGCCAGCGAGAAAATCGACGAAGAAGGACTGGCCTTCACGCGCATCGCCGTGCGCCTAAAGGCGCCGCAGCCGAGCGGCTTCGTGCGCGTGCGGTTCACACCGCAGTGAAGCGAATTGCGAGATTGAACCAGTCCCGAGAACCGTCATTTCCGCGAGAGCGAGAATCCACTTAATGGCGTAGCGGCCTAGGGCGCAGTGAAACTGCGCCGTATGTTCGAGATAACATTCGGCGCAGTTTCACTGCGCCCTACGCAACCACTCATCAAGGCGCGATGCCGCGTCCGGCGCAAGGTGCAAGCCGAGCTTGCTGCGGCGCCAGAGGATGTCCTGCGCGCTGCGCGCCCATTCGTGTGTGACAAGGTAGTCGAGTTCGCGCTCGAAAAGGCCGGGCAATATTTCTGCGCCCAGTGCGAGCGTATTCTGCGCATTGCCGAGAATGTCGCGGCTACGCGTGCCGTAAGCGTTGGCAAGCCGCTGCAATAATTCAATTGGCATTGCCGGATATTCGCCACGCAAAGCAGACTGGAACAGCGAGAAATCGCCTTTCGGCATATTGCCGCCCGGCAGCGGTGCGCGTGCTGTCCAGGTCGGCGCGTCGTGACCGAGAAGGCTTTGCACGCGGCTCACGGCTTCTTCGGCGAGCTTGCGATAGGTCGTGATCTTGCCGCCGAAGACGGACAGCAGCGGCGCGTCTTCGCCATCGAGTTCGAGCAGGTAGTCACGCGTGTTGCGCGACAGCGCGGCGTGCTCGTCGTCGAGCAGCGGCCGCAAGCCGGAGTACGTCCAGCGCACCATGTCCGGCGTCACGCTCTGGCGGAAGAAGCGGCTCACCGTGGCGCACAGGTAGGCCGTTTCATCTTCGCTGATCGTAACGGCGGAGGCTTCTGCAGCGTGTTCCGTTTCAGTCGTGCCGATGAGCGTGAAGTCTTTTTCGTACGGTATCGCGAAGACGATGCGCCGATCCGGATTCTGGAAAAGATAGGCGCTGTCGTGCGCGAACAGGCGCGGTACGACGATGTGGCTGCCACGCACCAGGCGTACACGGTGGCGCGGCCGCTGACCCGCGTCGCGCATGAAGCTGGCGACCCACGGGCCCGTGGCATTGATCAGTGCTCGTGAGCGCACGGTGGCGTGAATGCCGTTGTCATCAAGTAGTTCAATCTGCCAACCGTCTTCGTCGCGTTGGGCGGCCGTGCACGCGGTACGCGTGACGATCGTTGCGCCGCGCTCGGCGGCATCGACGCAGTTGAGCACCACCAGCCGCGCGTCATCGACCCAGGCATCCGAATATTCAAATGCGTGTTTCCACTGCGGCTGCAGCACCTCACCAGCCGGGTGGCGAGCCAGCTTGATGGCGGCCGAGCCGGGCAGGCGATCGCGTCGCGCGAGATGGTCGTAGAGAAACAGCCCGGCGCGTACGAGCCAGCGTGAGCGTATGGCATCGTCATGAATCATGATGAAGCGCAGTGGCCGCGTGATATGCGGTGCGGCGTTGAGCAGCGTCTCGCGCTCGGCAAGGGCTTTGCGCACCAGCTTGAATTCGAAATTCTCGAGGTAGCGCAAGCCGCCATGGATGAGCTTGGTGCTTGCTGAGGAGGTGTGCTGCGCCAGGTCTTCGCGCTCGACCAGCAACACTTTCAGACCGCGCCCTGCCGCGTCGCGTGCGATGCCCGCGCCGTTGATGCCGCCGCCGACAATGACCAGATCGTAGAGGGTAGAGCTCAGGTTCATCTCGAACGAATCCGCTGCGAACAGGCGCCATGCGCCAATGGGTTCAACTGATTATGCATGTCTGATGCAGGTCGGCAAGCCGCGAGCATATGCGGCTTTACGTCCATTTCACGTGGCAGCTGATCGCCGGGTCGAATTTCACCCGTGACCGGGTCTGTCGCGACCACCCCGCGAAGCCCTGTGTCTGCGAGCCACCCCAGAAAGTTGTGGGTCAGGGGCTACCCGGCTGGTCGCCCGATCGTTCCGCGAACGGAAAATAACTTGTTTTAAATCAATTGCTTGCTGGCCTGCTCAAGGGTGGCACGCCTTTCGCAATGAGGACATGCAACGCGATTTCGGGAGCCCAGCTTGCGCACTACAGCCGACGCGCATCTCGATCGCGTGGTCGAGGCGATTCAGAACTACTTGTCGCGACACCCGGGCGCTGCCGACAGCGAGCTTGGCATCGCGCAATGGTGGTTGCACGAGTGGCTTCGGGACAGCGGTGAATCCATCTCCGCAGACACGGTGCGGCTCGCGCTGGAGCGATTGCAGCGACTCGGCGTGGTCGAGAACGTTGACGTTGCGGGCGTTGGACGCCTGTGGCGTGGTGTGGCAAGTGAAGCAAACTGACAGGTGATGCAACTGATGCCGTGTGCGAATCACGATAGGGTAGCTGGAACTGCTGACAGGGCGACATGGCCAACGTACTAGCCATCCACTCGGTCGGTCATTCGATAGCGACCTTCCTGCGAAACACCTACCCCAAGACGGTGGCGGGCGTGAGCATGCCCGAATGCGACTTCGCGCAGATGTCCTCGGGCGAGATGGCCGGCACCATCGACGATGCCCTCACACGCATCACGCTTTATCTATATCGCGTAACCGTCAACGAATTCAGCCGTCAGCAGCGCCCCGGCCTGATGTCATCGGACCAGCAGGCGCCGCTTGGCCTCGATCTGCATTTCCTGCTCACCGCGTGGGCCGGCAATGCGCAGGACGAGCAACTCACGTTGGCCTGGGCCATGCGTCAGCTCTACCTCTTCCCCATTCTTGATGCTTCGTCGTTGTCGCCCGAAGCCGGCTGGGGCAGCGACGAAGTCATCCAGGTTATTCCATCGGAATTACCGAACGACGAGTTGATGCGCATCTGGGATGCGCTCGATCCTTCCTATCGCATTTCGGTGCCTTATATCGCGCGCCTCGTGCGGCTCGATCCGGACAAGATCTTCGATGCCAACCCGGTCGTTGCCACGCGCTTCGGCTATGGAACCGCTTCGCCGATCGGTGAGGAGGCGTCGATATGACGTTGGCAATAATCGAGCTGGATCGCCAGGAGCACCGCATCGTTGCTGCCATGCGCTGCGTCGATGCGACAACGCGCGTCGCGGTCGATGTGCCGCTGCAGGTCGACGTCGCCAACGCACGCATTCAGCGCAATCGCAGCGGCCTCTACGTCATCGTCGCGGCCGATGCCCTGGCGAACTTCGCCGACTCTTTCAATGAGCAACCGGCTACCGCTCTGGGTTCCGTCACGCTGACGGCGACAATCCGCGATATCTCCGGCCGCTATCTGCCGCGTGTTGCGTCCTTGTCGTTGCCGCGAGATCCCTCGCCAGCGAATGCGGGGCTCGACTCTTCGCTGTTCAAACCCATCGAGATCGAAATGCATCCGGCCAGCGCCGCGCCGCTTGGCGCCAACTGGTCCGTGCTGCGCGTCAGCGTCAGTGCCGCGACGGGTGGTGATGCCGATGGTGACTTACTTGGCGGTGCGTTGTTGCGCGTGCTCAACGGCAGCACGGTGCTGGCGCGCGGCATGACCGACTGGCGCGGCGAAGCGCTGGTGCCGGTGCCTGGCGTGCCAGTCACGACATGGTCCGATGATCCGCATGCCGTTGTCGTAACCGAGATTACCGCGCAACTCGAAGTGGTGTTCGACCCGGCCACTGGCACGCGGACCAGCGCGGCCGATGGGCGTGCCGGGCGTGCGCCTGCGGTGTTGCCACTGGTCGACCCGTCCGTGCTCGAAAGCAACAACGCCACCCTGCCGCATGCCACGCAGTCCGTGCAGCTCGCCGCCGGGCGTTCGCAAACGATTTCCTTCCCGCTCGCATTGCCATGACTTACCCAGACGTGTCCGCGAGTTTTTCGTTTCACCCCTCCACCTTCATGCAAAGGAGATAAGCCATGCCTGAATATCTGGCACCCGGCGTCTATGTTGAGGAAACCAGCTTCCGCGCGAAGTCCATTGAAGGTGTGGGTACCAGCACCACCGCCTTTATCGGCCCGACGCGACGTGGCCCCATTGGGGGCACACCGGAAATGGTGACCAGCTTGCCGGACTTCGAGCGCCTTTACGGCAGCCTCGAAAACATCGTTTTCAGCGACGTCACGGATCCCAAGCTGCAACTCAACTTCGTCGCTCACGCGGCACGCGCCTACTTCGACAACGGCGGCACACGCCTCTACGTCATGCGCGCCTGGAACGCGAGTTCGGGTACCGACACCGGTCTCGCCGCAGGCACGCTCATTAACGGCAGCGGCGACGACACCAAGGCCGTGACCGTGAAGGCGCGCTCCCCCGGTTCGGTCTACAACGGCACGGTGTTGTTCCGCGAAAATCTGCGGCCTGCGACGGTGCTCACGCTCGGCACCGCGCCCGAAGGCAGCATGCTGTCAAACCTCGTCGGCACGACTGCGCCCTACACCGAGACGCTCTACGTCAAGAGTGGCGGCGACTGGCTCGATAGCAGCGCGACCAAGCTGTCTTTCACCGGCCTCAATGCCGGTGACATACCCGGTGGGGCCGACGCCAAGGCAGCCAATCTCGTCACCCTGGCAGTCGAATTCCAGGACACAGACGGTTACTCGCTGGGCTGGGACGAGCTGGGTTATGGCAGCGCACATCCGAGTTTTGTGGGTGCCGTGCTCGCCGCTAAACCACACAACCGCGCCGACGATTTGCAGAACATGATTGCTGTGCTGGTCGGCTCGACCATCACGCCATTCGCTTTGCATACGGCGATCAAGGGCCTGCCGACGGCGGCCGATGGGCGCTACACACTGAGCCTCACGGGCGGAGACGAAGGCGCAGCGCCGATTGCCGGCGCCGAAGGCACGGTCGGCACATATGCCGATGGTCTTGCATTGCTGCTCGGTCTAGAGGACATCTCCATCGTCGCAGCGCCGGGTTCATCGGCCTACGGCGATTCGGATGCGCGTCAGGCCGTGCAGAACCTGCTGATCGGTCATGCCGAAAAGCGCCGCTCGTATCGCATCGCGGTTCTCGATTGCGAGCCGGGACAAGTGCCGGGCGACATGCGCACTTCACGTGGCCGCATTGACACCAAGTACGGCGCGCTCTACTACCCATGGGTCACCGTAGCGAATCCGCTGGCGCGTCCCGGTCGCGACGATATTCCCAAGGAGATCAACGTACCGCCTTCCGGTTTCGTCAGCGGCATTTATGCGCGCAACGATAGCCAGCGCGGCGTGTACAAGGCGCCCGCGAATGAAGTCGTGACCGGTGCGTTGCGCTTCGAGTCCGACATCAACTTCGCGCAGCAGGAGTTGCTTAATCCCATTGGCGTAAATTGTCTGCGCTACCTCAACGGGCGCGGTTACCGGCTGTGGGGTGCGCGTCTGGCCTCGTCAGATCCGGAATGGAAATACGTCTCCGATCGCCGCTACTTCAACTATCTCGAAGCCTCGATCGATCGTGGCACGCAGTGGGCCGTATTCGAGCCCAACGGCGAGCGCCTGTGGGCCAATGTGCGCCAGACGATTTCGGACTTTCTCTACAACGAGTGGAAGGGCGGCGCGCTGCTCGGTACCTCGACGGACGAAGCCTTCTTCGTGCGTTGCGACCGCAGCACCATGACGCAGGCCGACCTGGACAGCGGTCGCCTGATCTGCCTGATCGGCGTGGCCATCATCAAGCCAGCCGAGTTCGTCATCTTCCGTATTGGACAGAAAACGGCGGATGCGAGGGCATGACGAACAACTAATCCTGTCGTAAGGAGATGAAGGTACTCACATCGACCGTCATTCCCGCGAAAGCGGGAATCCACATGACTCTCGATGCCGCATTGTGCCTGGAAGTGGATTCCCGCTTTCGCGGGAATGACGGTGTCAGGATGAGTCTTCGTCTCACGCGATGAGAAAACAGTTTATGAAAGGGATTGGAAATGGCTAACCGTACAACGCCTTACGGCGCATTCAACTACGTCGTTAATTTCGACGGCGGTGAGATCTTTGGTGGCTTCTCTGATGTCTCCGGCATCAACACCGAAATCACTGTTGCCGAATACCGCAACGGCAACGACAAGGAGAACCATGTGCGCAAGGTTGCAGGCGTGCACAAGGTGGGAGACGTCACGCTCAAGCGCGGCATCCTCAACTCCAAGACGCTGTTCGACTGGATCGGTGCCGCGCGCACCAAGGGTCCGGACGCGCAGAAGAGCGTCACCATCACTCTTCTCGACGAGTCGCAGAAGGCCGTGCAGACCTGGTCGCTGCGCGGCGTTATCCCGATGAAATATACGGGACCAACGCTGGCGGGTAAGGGCGGCGGCGATGTTGCGCTCGAAGAGGTGGTACTGTCCGCCGAAGCGCTGGAACTGAGCGTCTAGGGACGGGTCTCGCATGAGCCTCGTATTCGAGATGGCAGCGCCGCCGGCACAGCCGGACGAGCACCGCGCCGACGTCGCCTGTTTCATTGGCTTCGTCGCGCGCCGCGCTCTGCAGCCATTGCCCACTGCCGTTCTCACCCAGCTCGATGCAGCAGGCTGGGTGAACGGCAATTGGCGGCGCACGGCGAAGCAGATCAATGCGCTCGAAAATCTGCCTGTCATGCTCGATAGCTGGGACCTGTTCGATCAGTTGTTTGCCTGGAACACGCGGCCGCTGTCGGCCAGCGGCAGCACGACGTGCACAACCTACATGGGCGCAGCTGTGCGCAGCTTTTTCGCGCGCGGTGGCAAACGTGCCATTGTCATACGCATCGGTGACCCCTGGGCCTTCCTCGAATCCGGCGCGAGCCGGGCTGCGCATCGCCGTGAGCGTCTGCGCAAGATGCTGCCGGACTTCGCCGATAGTGGCGCGCCGGAGCATCCCTTCGAGCCGTGGAATCCTGCCTCGTGGCAGGGCATCCATCATCTCTACGGTCTGCGCGAGAACAGCATGCTGGTCCTGCCCGATCTGCCGGATGCCTGTGCCGACGAGCCGCCGGTGCCCGATCAAAGCCTGCCACCACCGCTGGTACCGGAGGGTTTCGTCGAGTGCAGTACCGATGAGCCTGTACCGGTCGATACCGGCTTGCGCAACACACTTGCGCCGCGTCTCGACAGCAAGGGTTACGCAGCGTGGAAGCTGGCGATCTCGGCTGCACGCAGTTTTCTCGCGCGCAATCAACGCGAAGTCATGCTCGTTGCGGCGCTGCCCTTGCCACACGTCGACACCAGTCGCATCGTCGGCGTGGGCAACGTCGTGCATGCGCAGGCCGACATGCTGGCCTACCTGCAACGCATCGGCGTGTTGCGTCCCGATGGCAGCGTCGGCAGCAGCGGACTGGCCAGCGCTTTTGTGCAACTGTCATGGCCATGGCTGCGCACGCAGGCATCCAACGATCTGCCCGAAGGCCTCGAATCGCCCGACGGCATCCTCGCGGGTTTGATCGCGGGTAATGCCGCGCAGCGCGGCACCTTCCGCTCCGTCGCTGGCGATTTCTCGATGGCGCGTCTGCGCGACGTTGCCGATGCCGAGCCGATACCCGCCTGGGGTCAGGGCGATGACAGCCCGTCCGGACAACTCGCACGTCATATCTGCCTGATCGCGCAATCGCCCGATGGTTGGGCGCTGCAATCGGACGTGACTACGGCAGGCGATGAGTCGTGGCGCTTCGGTGGCGCCAGCCGCCTGATGTCGTCCATCGTGCGCACCGCGCGCGCGCTCGGCGATTCGGCAGCTTTCGAGCCGAACGGCCCGCGCCTGTGGGCCCGCCTGCGCGGCTCGCTCGAAGACATGCTGATGGAATACTGGTACGAAGGTGCTTTTGCCGGCGCGACCGCCGCGCAAGCCTTCAGCGTGGTGTGCGACAGCACCACCATGACGCAGAACGACATCGATGCGGGCCGCCTGATCGTGCAGATCAGCGTGCAGCCTGCTGTTTCCATCGAACGCATCACCGTCGTGCTCAATCTTGGCAACACGGCCACGTCGAGCGCATTGAAGGAAATCGCATGAGCGACGATGTAGCCGAAAACCTCCTGCCGACGCTACAAGTTTTCCGCTTCGAGCTGAGCTTCAAGCGCAGCGGTAGTCCGGTGCCCGTATGCAGCGGCGCCTTTGCGGAATGCACGGGTCTCGAAGCGACGATGGAGCCCAAGGTCATCAAGTCCGGCGGCGAAAATTACGGTGCCTACCAGCGCCCCGGCGTGGTGAGTTTTGCCACCGTCGTGCTCAAGCGCGGCATGACCAAGACGCGCGATCTGTTCAAGTGGTTCCAGATGGTCAACGGCGGCGCTTATGCATATCGCCTATCGGCCGAGATCGCCATGCAGAACCCTGCCGGCGAAACTGTCGTCACCTGGTCGCTCGACAACTGTCTGCCGGTCAAATTCAAGGCCGCCGATCTCAATGCCAAGGGCACGGATGTCGGCATCGAAGAACTGCATCTGGCGCACGAAGGTTTGCGCCTCGTGGATGGAGGCTAGGCGTGAGTTCCCTGCCTGACGTTCCCACAGTCGAATACGCCACCTTCAAGGTGCTCGAAGGCACCGGTGCCGGCGGCCCGCCGACGCCCGTGCAGTTCAACCCGGCTTCGCTCGAATACTCGCTGTCCAACGAGTTCGACAGCAGCGGCGGCAATAACGGTTCGCGTCAGCAGGTCAAGAAGACGACCGGCAAGCTAACCATGACGCTGGTCTACGACACCACCGACACCGGCGGTGACGTGCGTGAGCAGACCGAACACATCTCGACCCTGCTGGAGCCATCCAAGGACGGCAAGAAGAAGTACGCGCCGAAGATCGAATTCGGCTGGGGGACGTATAGCTTCAAGGGCGTGGTCGAGCAGTACAAGGAGACCATCGACTTCTTCGCGCCGAGCGGTGTGCCGCTGCGCGCCTCGATCAACCTGACTCTGTCGAGCCAGGACGTCACCTTCCAGAGCAGCAAGAATCCGCCCGCCAACGTCGACGGCGATCTCACGCCCGACCCGGTGAGTGCGCCGGCCGGCGCAGGCGCGTCCGATGTGGCCAGCGCGCTCGGTGACCCGCGTGCTGCGCGTGCAATTGCCAGTGCCAATGGCGCGGACAGTCTGCGTTTCGGCGGCAGTGCTTCGCTGTCGGTCGGCGGCAGTATCAGTCTTTCGGCCGCAGCGAGTTTCTCGGTGAGCGCGTCGGCAAGTGTGGGTGTGGGCGGCGGCGCAGGGATCGGCATTGGAATTGGAGGCGGCATTGGCATCAGCGGCGGCGTAAGCATTGGCGGCAGTGTCGGTGTCAGCACCAGCGCGGGCATCACGGCGACGGCAGGTGCCGCTTTCACCGGCTTGCGCGTGAGCGCGCCAACGACCATCAGCATCAGCGTCGACACCGCGCGCGCGGCATTGTTGCCAGTGGCGGCGACAACGGGTGCGACCGCTTTCGGCCCAGGTGGCCGCGCACGTGTGCAGACCGGCGGCAGTCTCGCCGCCGATGTCGGTGGCAACGCAGACCTGCACGCGCGCATCGGCTTCGGCGATTGAATGGCAAATGAGTGACAACTGAGACTCGGAGATAAATATGCCCATCCAGTTTGAAGAAATATCCGCCCAGATCGATACCAGTTCGCAAAGCCAGGCGCCTTCACCGACGGCAGCCGCGAGCCCGCCGAGCGAAGACTTCGAAGGCCAGCTCGACCGTGCCCTGCGCCTGCGCGCTGAGCGTGCAGAGCGCGTTTCCGCTGAATGACAAAGGGATAGACGCATCGTGACCGAAGCCACGCTCAGTCAGACAGCCATCTACAGCGCGCGCCCGACCCTGCGCATCGCGGGGGCGGAAGACGTGCGCGTCACCGAGCTGATGACGGCGATGAAGATGGAAGAGAGCGAAGGCGGCATGAGCACGCTGGAGCTGCGCTTCAACAACTGGGTGTCGACGCCCGATGGTGGCAGCGCCGAGCTGGCTTTCAACAGCAGCTCCACGCTGACGCTCGGCGCCGCTCTGTCGGTCTACACGGGCGACGCCGCCACGCCGCGCGAGATCTTTCGCGGCAAGGTCAGCGCGCTCGAAATGGTATGCACATTCGGCAAGGCGCCCGAGCTGGTCGTGCTTGCCGAAGACGCACTGACTGCAGCACGCCACGGCCGGCGCAGCAAGATCTACGAAGACATGTCGCCGGCCGACCTGGTCAATGCCGTCGCTGGCAATCTCAGTCTCAAGCCGAGTGTAGATGGCCTGACATCGCCGAGCGACACCTGGGCGCAGATCAATGAAACGGATCTGTCCTTCCTGCGCCGCGTCTTGTCGTGTTATGACGCCGACATGCAGGTGGTCGGCGACGCTTTGCAGGTGTCGGCGCGCAAGGACGTACAGCGCGGCACCGTGGACCTCGTGCTCTACAACCAACTCGCCAAGGTGCGCATCACTGCCGACCTCGCCGATCAGGTGAGCGGCGTTACCGTCGCGGGCTGGAGCGCCAAGGACGGCAGCGCCGTGAAGGGCGAGGCGACGAGCCTGACCAATGCCGGCCCCGGCGCGGGCAAGAGCGGCATGAGTTGGATGCAGGACGTATTCAGCACGCGCAGCGAACACCTCGCCGGGTTTGCCGTGTCGAGCAATGACGAAGCCACGGCAGTCGCCAACGCCGCGCTCGACCAGCGTACGCGCCGCTTCGTGCGTGCCGAGGGCACAGCGCAGGGTAACGCGTTGCTGCGCGTTGGCGCGCTCGTCGCCATCTCCGGCATCTCGCCGCAATACGACAACACTTACTACGTGGTGCATGCCGCGCATGTCTTCGATATGCAAGGCGGATATCGCACGGATTTCCGTGCGGAGTGCGCGTACCTTGGAAACTGAGCCATGAAACGCGAACCCTTCCCAATGCCGAATGGCTGGATGCAAAGCGGATACCTCGCGCGCGTCACTTCGCTCGACGATCCGGACAACAGCAATCGCGTCAAGGTCAAGGTGCTGGCCTTCGAGGACGTCGCGCAGCAGGAGGCCGAGCTGTGGGCGCGTGTGGTATCGCCCTTCGCCGGCAGCGATCGTGGCACTTACTTCATGCCCGATGTCGACGATGAAGTCTTCGTGCTCTTCGTGCAGGGCGATCCGCGCTACGCAGTGATTCTCGGCGGCCTGTGGAACGGCTCGGCAAGCTCACCCGCCAGTATCGAATCGGGTGGACAGAACCGCTACA
>JAQBNU010000118.1 GCA_028288365.1 Chitinophagaceae bacterium
GCATGAACAAACAGTGAGTAGAAAATGGATCTTTTTACTTATGCATTGCCATCATGAATTTTCGTATTGATGCGATGAATGATGATTGTGGCGAGTAAAGAAACCATACCGCCCAACAACGATTCGAAGAAACGTAAAAAAGCAAAGAGCCAGATTTCTTTATAAGAAAAACTATACGCCGTAACGCCTACAATGAGTACTGTTGCACAAGCAATTTTAAGTGCGCCGTTCATGTTGAAGAAAACAATGAACACACAAACGATAAAAAGAGAGATGCCAATCGACAACATGATGTGATGTGTGAGTATAATACATACCGGCGTAATGAGTGCACCGGCCAGCGTACCCAGCATACGGTCCTTTAACAATGTTTTGGCGTTGATGGGTAAGTCATCAAATACTACGACTGCAGTGACAGCACACCACATGCCGCTGATGTCATTGTGCGGTTGTGAAAACAATACACTAAACTGATAACCGATGACATAACTGATCAAAATTACCGCTGTCAATATAGCAGCACGGATCAGGATGCGAATATGTAAAATATGTTTTCCCTCACTCATGATAAAAGATTTGAACAAAAGGTAGCAAAATTATTGCCATGTTCGACAAGTGATCTTTGACTCATGTGCAAAAAAAAGACCGTCTTTGTAAGACGGTCTTTGAATTTCATTTTTTCATTTTATTGTTTTGAAATTTTTCTAATGAAGGTTCCCTGATCAGTGGTGAGTTTGAGCAAATACATACCGGCAGGGTAGTTGAATAGAGAAACAGAAAATTGTTCCTGTGCATCGATGTTACCGTTTGCCAATTGTTTCAATACATTTCCATTCATGTCACACAACAACAAACTTCCGTTACTGCTTGCTGATAAATTCAACTGCACCTGAGCCACATCGGACGCTGGGTTGGGAAAGACGATCAGTTGTCCTTGTACAGCCTGAGCATCTGTAATAGCAGTAGGCAAGGCAAGTGGATGCACGAGACTGTCTATGGCACGCAACAAAGACCTGCTATCACTGCTCGCACAATCTTCTGTGATTTGCCAGATCATGATACCCGAAGCATTGGTCAAAGCATAATTTGTTTTCTGTTTGATGGTAGGAAGACCGTTATAAGAAAGGTAATCACCACTGGCAACAGTACCCTTTGAATCAAAATTCTGTGCATTCGGATAGGTATTCACAATGTCACAATAAGATAGTTCATCATTAGATGCCGGTTGGTAAGATCCCCATCCATAACCGTAAAATGGTACGCCTATAACGAGATGCGTAGCAGCTATTCCGCGGGTATTGTGCCATAAATCAAAATCAGAAAGTGCCAGAGAATAAGGAGAGTGATCGCCTGGTCCAGACCATGGGCCATAATCATCATAAGACATGATGTTGATCCAATCGTATTTGGAAGCCGCTGTAGCTGTGATCTGGTCTTCGAACCAGGTAGCCAGAGCGGATGAAAGTTGCTTGCTATGATTATGCATCGCCGTATCCATTTTGGTCACGAAGGTCTCGTATTGAGCAGGTGTTACTATTTGATTACCCTGATCATCCTGAAAGACACCTCCTTCCAGGTCAATATCCACACCATCGAGGTTGTTGGCTAGTACATAAGCCTTGAGGTTGTTGACCAGCGCATTGGTTTTTGTCGTATTTGAAAGTATCGTCTGATACCTTGTGGCCGTTGCACTGGCTCCCCCTAATGAGATGAATACTTTTACGCTTTTCAGGTGACAGGCATTCACTACTGTAGCCACCTGACTTGTGCTCATGGCATCGTCAAAAGCAATGGCACCAGCGTTAGTGGTGGCATTCATAAACGCCAGGTTTATATGCGTCACCTTATCCAGATCAACTGAGCTTACATTGCCGGCCGGATCTGTCCAGGTAGGCCAATAGCCAATCACTCGGAATTGAGCAACAGAATTAAGGGATAAAAACAAAAGACAAAGAAATGTTAAAAAATACTTCACAGGTATTTTTCGTTTCATAAGCGGAGAGGTTAGAGGTTTGGATATGATAAGTTGCAATGAATACCTCAATATAAGCAGAAGGTAAATAGGGGAAATGCGAGAAATCAGGCACTTTCTTAACGAAAAAACGCAAATCATTCAATACAAAATATTTAAGCAAGTAGAATAAAAACCTTGTCCTAATGATGTCCTATAATTAAGTGACTAGTGGCTAGTGATTCATCGTGAATCAGGGGCAATTTTTAAATCTCTAAGATTTTCAAAGAATAACTCCTTCGTTTCACCTACCCAACATTTCTTGAGAAGTTGATTCCGTAGGATTTCAAAATGATTGGAATCTATCTATATTGGGACATATTTCTAGATCTTATTTAAATTCTATCCCTATGAAAAAAGCTGTTTTATTTCTTTCTTTCGCCATTATCTCTTGCTTGTTAAGCACTTCCTCTTTTGCTCATACGGCTGATTCAAGTAACGTTGCAGCAAAGAGCTCGGAAATCGTTACTCTTTTGTCTACTAAACTGGGTCTTACACCCACTCAGATTCCTAAGGTGCAAAGTCTTGTGACTGAATTTGCCGGTAAATTTGCTAAGACCAATACTAAAGCCTCCACAGATACAGGTCTGAAAGAAAAAATAGACAAAGAAGAACAAAGCACTTTAGTGAAAGGATTTTCAACGGAGCTGCCTAAAATATTGACGGCTACACAATCTACTCAATTTGCAACCATCAAAGACAAAGTGAGCGCGTTGTTTACTCAGATAAAATAACACGACAAACAGGTCTATGCGACTTGTTTCAATTCAATAGAAGAAAAAGCCTTCGTTAGCGACTAACAAAGGCTTTTTCTTTTATTACGATAAGGATAAAGGTAAGCACTGAAAGTTCATGGCACCCACATTTTTATTCCATTGATTTTATTCTGTTCACGGCCTTTTTATATTTCGGTTTTTTAATCAGGTAAAATCGTGTATCTCTCACGATCTGCCGCACGTCCAGCCATACACCGTAAGCATAATACCAGCCATTGAAATTTAAATTAGGATCTACATCCATCACGTAACGGTAACCCAAAGCAGAAGAAAGACCAATCCAGCGAACGGGTTTTAATACCACTTGTATGCCTGTGCCCACGGGGAACATGACATTTTTATGATCAGAAATTTTATTGCCTGTAGCAGCAGAACTTATTTTAATTTCATATTGCCCCACACCCAACTCCATCGGTACACTTATCCTAAAAAACCGATGATCTATTAAGGTATATTGATAAAATAACGTCACATAATTCATCCTCAAATCTTCCAGGCGGTTGCTTGCTTCTCCTGTGCTTTTCCGAATGAATTCTCTTCTGGATTCCCTAAACAAAGTATAATAACCCAGACACAAAATATGACGGTTGCTAAACTTTACACCAGCCTGAAATCCGTGTATAGTGATGGGTGCCGCTTGTATAGACGTGTAACGATTGTCCAATGCTACAAACGGGCGAAGCTTCTGAAACCGGTAGATGCGACTGGAATCTGTCTTTAGCTTTTGCTTTAACAAGTCCAATGAAGCCTGACGTTGAGTTGTTGTTGCCATTTCATCTTGCTGAGCAAATCCTCCATAGCCATATAGCAACAACAAACTAAGCAGCAGAGTCAATCGCAGCCTGCGCTTGTTGTTATTTGCACGATAAGGTATGTTAATTTTCATGAAGAATGAAGCGACTAACTTTCATTGATAAGTAGTAACGGTGCAAAGGTAAAAAAATTACTTATGGGTGTGACTCTAATATATCTTATCTCCTCATTGATCTAGGCAATCGTACCACTGATATAGTTTGTTTTTATTTATCCTTCGGGTTACGTTCATTTGTTAAAACAACTCAACCTATGAAAAAGAAAACAGCTCACATCATCTTCCAATACCTCCTGGGAGTAGGAATGGTATTTATGTTTACAGGATCGTTTGCACAAGAACAGTCACAGGAGAAACAACAGATGACTCCTGAAGACAGAGCCACTAAAGAATTAGGAAGATTAAAAACAGATCTTTCACTGACTACAGACCAGGAAGCCAAACTGAAACCCATTCTGACTTCTTATGCACAGCAGGAACAAACGCAACGCCAAGCGAATAAAGAAGACAAAGAAGCCGCTAAGACCAAACATCAGGAATTGCAGCAGAAAAAAGATGCGGACCTGAAAGCCGTGTTGACTCCTGAGCAATACCAAAAATTACAAGACAAGAAAAAAGAAAACAAGAATGGTGGCGGTCATGAGGGTCATGGACACGGTGGCAATCATTAATTTTTTTAAGCTGGGAGCAGTTAGAAAATAGCATCCCACAACACATACACGAAAAAATACGAGAAAAAACAAAAGCCTTCTTTTCAAAGAGAAGGCTTTTTGTTTAAAGCATTTAGTTGTTGCACTCCTCCGTATTTATTCACATCCTCTTATCTTAATTCTCTCTTAACATCTTATTTACATGGTTGTTGTTTCTTCGCTAAAACTCTAACCCTTTTTTATGAAGAAACTTATCCTATCATTTGCTGTGTTATGCACGACATACGCAGCTATCGCACAAACAGTACTGGTGCCTTACGGGAGCACCTGGAAGTATCTTGACAACGGAAGCAATCAGGGTACAGCCTGGCACAACAGCGGCTTCGCCGATGCCAGCTGGAAAAGCGGCAAGGCTCAATTGGGTTACGGCGATGGCGACGAGGCCACCGTGGTAAGTTATGGTACAGATGCCAATAACAAGTATCCGACTACGTATTTCCGTGCTACTTTCACTGTGACCAACGCAGCGGCTTTTGCCAACTACCAGTTCAATTCTTTCCGGGACGACGGAATGGTTGTATACATCAACGGTACAGAAGTATACCGCAACAATATGCCTACAGGTACCATCGCTTACAATACCTGGGCTGCGACTACTTGTTCTGACGATGGTTTGACGGAACAAAGTACTACTGTGACATTGGCCAACAGTCACATTGTATCGGGCACCAATACTATTGCAGTAGAAATGCATCAGTCGGTGGGAACAAGCAGTGATATTTCTTTTGATTTGAAGTTGACTGGTTTACCTGCAGCTGCTCCTGTAACGATTCCACGTCCTGATCACGTAGTGATCGTGATGATGGAGAATCATAGTTATAACGAGATCATTGGTAATTCTTCTGCACCCTTCATCAACTCGCTCGCTACCGGTGCGCATACAGCCAATTTTACAAAGTCTTTTGCTTTGACACATCCAAGTCAACCGAATTACTTGTTGTTGTTTTCTGGTAACAACCAAGGGGTAACGACGGACAATGCACCCACTTTCCCGTTCACTACAGCCAACCTGGGTGCAGAAGTGATCGCTAAAGGTTTAACGTTTACCGGTTACTCTGAAGGCTTGCCAAGCGTGGGTTATACAGGTACTTCGTCTGGAAGGTATGTACGCCGTCATGCACCATGGGTATACTGGCAAGGTGCTTCTTCCAACAGTATTCCTTCTACATCCAACCAACCTTTTACGGCTTATCCTCAAAATAATTTTACAGCTTTACCTACCGTGTCTTTTGTCATTCCTAACCTGGATCACGACATACATGATGGAACGGTTGCTCAAGGCGATAGTTGGGTAAGCACGAACCTTGGGCCTTATATCACATGGGCGCAAACACATAACAGTTTGTTTATCCTGACTTTTGACGAAGACGACAACAGCGAAAACAATCAGATCACCACCATGTTCGTCGGTCCGATGGTAAAGCAAGGACAATATGCGAACACTATTAATCACTATAACTTGTTGCGCACCTTGGAAGACATGTACGGTCTTACATATGCAGGCAGTGCAGCCACTTCAACGCCCATCACCAATTGCTGGACAACTTCTCCTGCAAGAATAGGAGAGGATGCCGGCACCAACGCGGTGTCTGGTCTGGACATTGCACCCAACCCGGTCAACAAAGAAATGTCGATCGATGCAGACATCGTAGCGGCTGACGATATAGAGATCTCTGTCATCAGCGAGCTAGGCTTCAAAGTAGGCAGTGTATACATAGGTACTATCACTAAAGGCTTGCAACACTTTACTTACGATGCTTCTTCGTTGCCCGAAGGCATTTATTATTTGATGCTGAAAGGGGATAGTAATAATAAAACAGTAAGATTTGTGAGAGAGTAATTTTAAAATACGACATCCGTACTTATTGGCCTTACACATTTCAATACGTACTACAGTCGTATTTTTCAAAAAAAACAAAAGAGTCCGAAATATTTCGGACTCTTTTGTTTTGTAAATCTTTCCATATTCTTTTATCACGTGGAGCTGTTTAAATAATAAACCTATTCCTTATGACATGTAATTTATTCCTTGATGATCTTTCTTTTGACCACTGTACCATCTGACTTTTCAATCAGCAAGATATATTGTCCAGCTGAAGCATCCAGTCTGATTTGATCGAATCCTGAAGTAACGTGCTTCAATTCAGTACCTGTGTTATCTATGATTTTTACAGATATTATATCCGTTCCATCAATTGTCAGGTCACCTTTACCAAGTGGATTAGGAAAGACACGTACAGCATTGTCTGCCTCTGTATCCGTAGTAGTTGTTTGTGATTCTTCTCTTGCAAAAGAAGTAGAAGTAGCACTACTCATGCCCTGTATTTCACAAGCCGGCAATGCTCTACCATAGATTTTCAAATCATCAATTTTGCCATCCCAGAAAAAATAAGTGGCTGTACCAGAAGGGAACCATAACGTTTTACCAATTTCCATGGGTACGGCACTTGACGAAAGTGTTTTACCTGTATACGTTGCATCATTGAGCACTTGCGTACCATTGAGATATAAGGTTACCGTACCGCCATTGTAAACATAAGCAATATGTTGCCACGAACCTGTTGAGATCGAACCAGACACAGTTGGTTCATAAGTTGTACCGTCCGTATTTTTTTCACTAAAACGGAAAGAGGAAGTAGACGCCGAAGTGGAGAAAGCATTCTGATCTGTACTCGTTCTTTTGTGAAGGATACCATTGTAAGCGGATGATGTAGTATTGGCATAAATCCACGCTGTGATCGTCAGGTTGCTTACATTCAATGTTGCATCATGTGGAACAGATATGTAATTGCTGGTTCCATTAAAACTATAAGCGCTATTGGTTTTGCCAAAACGATCGGTGGTCAATGATGCACCGGTTACTGTTCCGTTGTTGGTATTGACGCTGCCATCGTTTGCATTACCATCAAAATTATACCAGGCCACCAGGTTCTGTCCAACGTTTGCCTGAGCTGTAATTTGACAAGCAGATAGTGCACCGTCATACATTTTCAGATCATCAATTTTTCCGTTCCAATAATAATAAGTAGCCGTACCAGAAGGGAACCACAATGTTCTTCCGATTTCCATAGCCACACTACTATAAGAAAGAGCTTTACCAGTATAGGTTGTGTTGGTCAATACCAATGAACCGTTTAGATACAATTTGATGGTTCCTCCATCAAACACATAAGCTACGTGTTGCCAAGAACCTGTTGTAATCTGACTGGCAATACTCGGTTCATTGTAATTTCCATCTGTTTGCTTTACACTTAAACGAAACGAAGAAGTAGACGCCGCGGTAGAAAAAGCAGCGCGGTCAGCGTTTGTTCTTTTGTGTATAATACCATTGTAAGCAGCTGGAGTAGAAGTGGCATAGATCCAGGCTGTGATAGTAAGATTGTCAACGTTCAAAGAAGAATGGTGTGGTACAGAAATGTAATCACTCGTTCCATTGAAACTATAAGCACTGTTGCTTTTGCCAAAACGGTCTGTAGTGAGTGTTGCACCGGTTACGGTACCATTGTTGGTATTGGCGCTGGCATCGTTGGCATTGCCATCAAATTTATACCAAGCCACCAAATTCTGTGCATGGAGTGTAGAGGACCAAAGCAACACAAATAAAAGAGCGGAGAAATAAAAATTCATCTTTTTCATAAATTAGTTTTTAAAAGTTAAAACATAAATTCAATTGATACATATGGAAGATTTACATCTGAGAGATGTGATAAAAAAAATATGTTCCCGATATATGCAAAGTATTTTTAACTTGTTAAAACAAACATTCAGCGTACGTTTAAACATGCAGAAGTCACGTCTTTACTAATGTTTCAACACGAAGTAGTTTTAACCGACGTTTGGTAAAGTGTACCAACCGGACTTATTCCTTTTATAATTTAGATATACTGGAGACAGAGTAGGGACAAACCTTTATAAGTAACTGTTAACAATTAAAAAAACACGAACCAACTTGTATGAAATGTTTCAGCGCATTCATCATGTATAATAACCTCTTTAAAGAAAAACATTAATGAACAACTCGCTAAAAAAGCATGTTGTTCATTAGTATTGAATCCAAACAATAAAAGATCATATCAAAGACATGATCTTTTATTGTAGATGACTGTATGAGTATAATGACCGCTGTGGTAGCCTAAGATATTATTATAATCTTTGAGGGCTATATAACTCAAACCATTGTTCAGGCTTAGATTAAGTTTAAAAAAGCGCTTGTCTGCGTTTACTGCTTATAGTATCCAACCTGGCTTCAATCTTTTTCTACCTATTTTTGTAAAGTCCTACTGCGGTCTATTTGTAAAAGGCAATTATCGTTTCACCTTGGCAGATACTTCTTTTAGTGAAAGTAGTAATTTTGAAGGCTTCTGTATGTTGCTAGGTATACGAGGGTACTTAAAATAGAACAACGCTCATACAGGAACATCTTGTAAAAAAAGAAATGATAAGAAAACGGATCACGTTTTCATTATTGATCGTCCTGATTGAGGATGTTCCATGTGAAGAGCATGCAGTATACCTATTCTTTAGTATAGGAAAGAAATACGTAAATCTTTAACTTTAGCTTTTAAGCGTACTCTACTTTTATGAAAATACTCTTTACATTAACACTATTCATTACTTCACTGGCTATTTCAGCGATTGCTCAACCTTCCTTCACCGCATTACCGGTACCTGTTGATAAGCAGAAAGCAACAACAGCACTCATTGATTACACTGGTGCTGATCCAAGAGCAATAAGTGGAAGTAACCAGACCTGGGATTTCAGTAACCTCGATCTTACAAGTGCCACCATCACCAACTATACCTATCACACCGATGTCTCTGCTTCTCCTCATGCCAGTTCATTTACCGGAGCGAGTTTCTACACTAGTGCGGACGATGGCGGAGAAAGTTATTACACCAATAACAACGATCACTATAGTGTGGTTGGAGATTATTTTGGTGCACCGGAAAACTATTTGGAAACCTACTCCGATCCTCAAACGATCTATACTGTACCTTTCAATTACAACGATACACAAACAGATGCTTTTGAGAGTTCTCATCATAATGGTGCAGACATCGGTAAAATATCCGGTACATTGACCACGACCTTTGATGGTTATGGTACGTTGATACTCCCTCAGGGATCTGTCAGTAATGTAGCCCGTTTTAAGGTGATTACGTCGCAGGTGGATACTTTCAGTTACAATACAGATGTAGCATCTTATCATATTAAAGATACAGCATACTACTGGATCAGACCAGGTGATTTGGATCCTGTTTTGGCGATCGATTATACTTACCTCCACAACGACGATGGCACAGACGACGAAGCAGGAATTCAACTGTTTGTGATGACATCAGCCTTTACTACAGGTCTTACAGGCAGTGTATCGTATCTTCAGGCCAATCTATTCCCTCAACCGGCATCCTCCGCGGTAACAGTTACCGCAAAGTCTCTGGAAGGCAATTGCCATATCAACATCAGCAACCTGAACGGAATATCGATAGCAAGCGAAGAACAGGAAGCCAGCAACGAAACACTGACCTTGAATGTACAATCCCTGAAGTCCGGTTTGTATGTGATGGAGATCCAGAATGAAGACAGACTGTACCGCCAAAAACTGGTCATTAAGTAATCGCTTCATAATCAATAACGAAAAAGGAGTCCATCTAAAAATGGACTCCTTTTTTTAATGTATTTTTCCCCAATCCATCCTTTAATCACCAAGCCTTTTGTAACTTTAGCTACGAGTTTTTTAGTATAGAACTTTAAAGCTATTTGTAGAAATCAGGTTATGAAAAAAGCATTGTATATCGTAGGTGGAATAGTGGCGTTTTTGTTGCTAAGTATTTTCATTGTACCTCTGTTATTTAAAAATCAAATCAGAGTAAAGGTAGAACAGGAGATCGACAAACGCGTAGATGCATTGGTTACTTTTGATCATGTGGGTGTTTCTATGTTTCGGCATTTCCCCAACCTGACCTTGTCTTTACACGATCTTATTGTACAAGGCAAAGGACGTTTTTCGGGAGATACTCTAACATCCATCAAAGAATTTGCTGTAGAAGTAAACTTAGGCAGTCTGATCTCGGGAAAGGAAACCGAAGTACAAAGCATACACCTCGTACAACCCAATATAGATGTAGTGGTGTTGGCAGACGGTTTAGCCAACTATGACATTTTTATTTCCGATACAGCAGCTGCACCCGTTGATTCTTCTTCCACACCGGTAAACATTGCACTCGATAAAATCATCATCAGCGACGGGCAAATTCGTTACGATGACCGCGGCAGTCACACGTATGTCAACATGAATGATCTGGATTATACCGGTCAGGGAGATTTTGAAAAAGAAATATTTGATCTGGCCACTAAAATGGAAATCGGCCAACTCACCATGGATTATGGTCGCGTACGCTACCTGAGCGAAAAACATGTGGCTATTGATCTGATACTGGAGATGAATCAAAAAGAAAACAAATTCACAATCAAAGAAAATGAAATGCAAATCAGTCATTTCAAATTTGGCATGAAAGGTTATTTCGCCATGCTGGATCATGGATACGACATGGACTTGAAATTTGCTACCGAAGAAACCGCTTTCAAAAATATTCTTTCATTGGTTCCTGGTATTTACATGGAAGATTTCGAACAGATCCAAACAAGCGGAGAGCTGGCTTTCAGCGGCTTTATGAAAGGAGTCTACGACGATAGCCTGCAGCGTATACCCGCTTTCCACATGGACCTCAATGTAAAAGACGGTATGTTTAAAATTGATACGCTACCAGCAGCTGTCAACAACATTCAACTGGAACTGTTGCTCGATAATCCTTATGGTATCATGGATAGTACCTATATCAATTTAAAAACCTTTCACATGAACATGGGCAAACATCCCATACATGGTAGGGCAGAGGTAATGGGCCTTACCAATCCAAGAGTAGATATTGATGTCTTTGCAGATCTTGAATTGGCTGAACTGGAAAAAATGTATCCGTTGAAAGGTCTTGCATTGAAAGGCAAACTGGATTTTGAATTGAAAGCCAAAGGTGTATATAGAACTAAAGACTCTATACTGGCACAGGAAATACCAGCCTTTCACCTGAACATGAAACTGAGCGATGGTAAATTGAAATACGACAGTCTGCCGACAGCAATAGAAGATATACAATTGCATTTGCTGGCCGACAACAACGATGGTAAAATGGAAAACACCATTTTTGATTTCAAGAGTATACATTTCAACATGGGTAAAAATCCTGTGCATGGATTTGTGCGCGTAGAAGGTTATGAACGTTACAAAATAGATGCCGACCTGAAAGCCAGTCTGGACCTGGCCGACATCGAAAAGATGTATCCTATAAAAGGATTGGTATTGAAAGGCTTGTTTGCCCTGGATGTAAAAGCCAACGGCATTTACGATCAGGCCAAAAAGAAATTACCGGTGATTGATGCGAAGATGAACCTGACCAACGGCTTCCTGCAATCGGATAGTTATCCTGAACCCATCCAACAAATTCACCTGACTGCCGAAGCCATGAACAGCACGGGTAACGTAGCTGACACACGACTGAACATAGAGAAGTTTACCTACATACTCGAAGATGAACCCTTTGAAGTCAAAGGCAGTATCACCAACATGGACACCTACGCTTACGATTTGAAAATCAAAGGAAAAGTAGACCTGGAAAAAATTACTAAAATATATCCAGTACCCGGTTATCAATTGAGTGGTATCATTGACTCGGATATAGAGAGCCGTGGTACCATAGCTGACCTGGAAGCTGGCAAATACGATAAGATCTTCTCTGATGGAAACATTGAGATGAAACACGTCAAAGTAAAAGGTGATGACATTCCTCAACGCATTCACATCAAAGACGCTTACTTTACATTTACACCGGCCAAAATCATCATGGAACGTTTCGAAGGACATTTTGGAAAAAGTCACGTGACCATGACTGGTGACCTAACCAATTACATGTCTTTCATCAATACCAACAGCACCAATAAAATGGTGACTGCTGATATGAAAGTAACGTGCGATACGTTGGATCTCAACGAATGGCTGGCTGATAATGTCAGTACACCCACCAACAAGACCGCTACCACTGCTGCCGATACGTCTGTGCATCCGCAAATCGGTGTATGGGAAGTACCCAAGAACTTAGACTTCACGTTTGACTCTGACATCAAAGTCGTGAAATACGAAGACATGTTCATCACTAAAATGGATGGAGAGATCCGCATCAAAGACGGTGTATTGTCCATGACAGAAACCGGCTTCAATACACTGAATGCTTTGTTCAGTGTCAGCGGAGACTATGATACGCGTAACCTGGCGCATCCTTTATTTGATTTCAAACTCAACATCAAAGAACTCGACATCAACAAAGCGTACCGCGAATTAAAATTGGTTCGTGACCTGGCACCCGCAGCAGCAGATGCGTATGGCATCTTCTCTGTTGATTATGCGATCAAAGGAGAACTGGATCAAAACATGTCACCCAAAACGCAAACACTCGTAGGCGGGGGAGAAGTACGCATTGCAGAAGCAAAAATAGACGGCATGAAGATGTTTGAAGAAATCAGTAAAGCCTCGAAGAAACAAGAACTCAACGATCCACATTTAAAAGATGTAGTGATTGATACAGAAATCAGAGACAACAAATTATATGTCAAACCTTTTTCCATGAACATCTCCGGATTTGACATGGACATAGAAGGAGTCAACAACATCAGTGGTGCTATTAACTATGTCGTGAAAATCGAATTGTTCCCTATTGATAAATTAAAAATTCCTTGTCATGTGACCGGAACCTATGACAATCCGAAAGTATTGCTGGGCAAAGGAAAGGGGACAGAGTAAAGACAAGAAAGAGAAAGGGAGCGAAAGAGTCTTCGCTCCCTTTCTCTTTCTCTCCATATAGCTTATCCATGGCCTGTCCACCGACAGGCCATTTGTTTAATGTGCTGACGTAGTTTGCACGTTTTTTCTTAACATACATATTTTCGATTATATATTTGTTATTACAGAAATAATACGGAATTGCATGCCTGCAAATAATTTATTGTCAATTGCTTGTCTTGTTTAATGTACTTCTCACTACGTTTAACAATCCAATTGTTCGTATTTTTCCCTTAACACAAGCATAACATTTTCTTAGTGTTGTCCCAATCTGCTGTTGCGACATTTGAATATTCTAAACAACGAGAATTTCAACATGATGAACACGTTACGAAACACATTTACGAAAGCCTCACAACGCATGATGCGTTTGATCGCGTTACTGCTGCTGACAACGTTTGCGGCACACGCTCAATTCACCGCAGGAAGACTAGTAGTCGTGCAGACTTCAGGGGCTTCTTCCAAAGGAAGCTCACCTGTTACACTAAAAGAATATGCGACCAATGGAACAGCTGGTACGAGTCTTTCCTTGCCATCTACAGGAGCTACACCTATTCAAATAGCTGCTGGTGCCGGTGGATCAGAAGGATTTCTGACCCGCACTCCAGACGGTACAAATTTGGTATTGGCAGGTTATTTTACAACGGCAACGTTTAGTGATATTACAGTTACAACTGCCACTGTTGCACCGCGTGCTATCTATAAGGTAGATGCAGCAGGTAATTTCAGTATGGTAGATTCGAGTAAAATATTTTATACAGCCAATGACATTCGTGGCGCTATCTCAGATGGAACTAATTATTGGGCATCCGGTGCGTCGAATGCAATAGACGGAATTAACTATTACAGTCCTGGTACTCACGCTGCTTTAGCAACAGGAGCAAAAGCCTACGGATTGCAATTGTTTAATGGACAGATTTATTTTTCTACGCAAAAGACAGGCAGTGTAACACCAACCATGGGTATTTATGCACTAGGCACAGGCACTCCAACAAGTGGTACCGTATCTGCTACTTCCATCATCAACACAGGTACAGCTACGCCAGAAGATTTTTCTTTCAATGCGGCAGGAGATGTTTGCTACGTTGCCATTAACCTGAATACTATAGTTGGTGGTATACAAAAGTGGACAAAAAGTGGTAGTACATGGAGCCTTGCTTATACTCTGCACACGGGTGTTACCAGCGTAGGTGCTTACGGATTGGCAGTAGATTATTCAGGTGTCAATCCGGTGTTGTATGCCACAACGAGCGAAGCCAATACTATAGGTAACCGCATCATCAGCATTACAGATAGTAATAGTACCGCTACCGCCACTACATTGGTTGCGGGTTCAACCACTGCTTATTTTCACGGCATTTCCTTTGCACCTACTTGTCCACTTCCTTTACAGCCAGCTGATTTTACAGCCAGCACCACCACTGTAAATCCCGGTCAAACGGCTGTAACGTACACCGTACCTAATGATCCTACAGTGACTTATAACTGGACATACAGCGGAACTGGAGAAACCATTACAGGTACAGGTAACAGTGTGACAATAAATTTCGCGAATGCTTCTACTGCAGGAACACTGGACGTCACAGCTACTAATGGTTGTGGCACAAGTGCTGCAAGAGGTACAGCGATCACCATAGCAGGCACCATGCGCATCACCGAATACATGTACAATGGTCTTGGTACCGGTAGTGCCGGTGAATACATTGAATTTACCAACATCGGAGGAACAGCTGTAGACATGAGCGGCTGGAGCTTTGATGACAATACGCGTACTCCAGGTTCACTTAGTCTGAGTAGCTTTGGTACCGTACAACCTGGAGAGTCGGTTATTTTAACAGAATTGACAGCAAGCGCTTTTCGCAGCAATTGGAGCTTGTGTACCGGTGTAAAAGTTATTGGTGGTAATACTTCTAATAACTTGGGACGTGCAGACGAAATAAATTTGTACGATAATAACAATAATCAGATAGACCGTCTGACTTACGATGACCAGACTTATAGCGGTACGATCAGAACAGCCGGTAAAAGCGGTTGGGTAAGCGATGCTGGATTAGGACTGAATGATATTACCAAATGGAGCTATTCCGTGAACGGTGATGCAGAAGCTTCTTATGCTTCCGGTGTGGCAGAAATCGGAAGCCCCGGTAAAAGCACACGTGCGTCTGTAGCCTATAATCCATGCCTGGTTGCCAACGGTTCTCCAACAATCGTGGTGGATGTCGCCAACACCAACAACTACCTGGACGGGGGAGTAACAGTTGCACCGGCCAGTCCTTATCCTTTGAGTGGTGTGATCAGTGATCCAAGCGATCCGGCAAAAGTATTCGGTATTGCCTTTACAGTCAATGATGCAGAAACCGATGCTGGCAGCCTGATCTTTACTGCTACCAGCAGCAACACGACGGTTGTTCCGAATGCCAACCTTGTTGTATCAGGAAGCACCGCGTCCAGAAATGTGACCATCACACCGGCAGCTGTTGGTTATGCCAACATTACCGTAAGCGTTAGTGATGGTGTGAACACCACTTCCTTCATCATCAGCTACGCCTCTTCAGGCGCGTCGACTACTCCCGGTGCCACCGTATGGCATACCGGTATGTCTGATGCATCAGAAGCCATATCACAAGACGATGCCTATTACATAGCCATAGATGATGAATTGAATGTGTTGAATGTATACTCCAAAACACGTTCGGGGTTACCTTATGTTTCTTTTGATTATACTTCTTATTTGAATTTACCCAATCCTGCTAAACCGGAAGTAGATCTGGAAGCCGCTACACGCAGCAGAAGCGACAACAGCAAAATATATTGGTTGGGTTCTATGAGTAATAGCAAAGCACCTTTCAACAACATGC
Organism: Chitinophagaceae bacterium; assembly: GCA_028288365.1. Lineage (GTDB taxonomy): Bacteria > Bacteroidota > Bacteroidia > Cytophagales > Cytophagaceae > JACMQM01. The sequence goes on from JAQBNU010000118.1 coordinate 16,058, forward strand.
CAAATCGCGACCGCTTGTTTGCTACAACAGTCAACGGTACCGGACCATCTACTACATTCACGTTTGGAGGTTACTATGGAAACCTGAGAGCACAATTGCTGACATGGGGAGATGCAAACGGCTATGATTTCACATCAAGCGCTGCAGCTGGCGTAGATTCTAAGTCTACGAGTGGTTTTGCTGCAGAAGGCATGGTTTTCGGTCCGGATAACAGTACCTTATATATCGGATTGAGAGCTCCGTTGGTTCCAACGGCTACACGTACAAAAGCTGTGATTGCACCGATTGTTAACTTTGAAGGCTGGTTCAACAACGGCACTCCAACAGGTAATCCTGTTTTTGCTGCACCAATCGAATTAGATTTAGGAGGAAGAGGAATACGCGGCATGATCCGCATGACCAATGGTACATTCTTAATCGTTGCCGGTAATTCGGGTGGAGATCCTATTACTAGCGCGATCTTCAAGTGGAGTGGTTATGCCACCGATGCACCGGTGTTAGTCAATACATCTGGTAATAACATCCTGAACATGGAAGGTGTGATGCAAGTAAACATAGCAGGACAACCGGCATTGGATCAGGTACAAGTCATTTCAGATGGAGGCGATGATGATTTGTACAACGACGGTTCTGAAGCAAAAGATTTTGCAGACCTTGATCTTAGAAAATTCAGAAATGACCTGTTGAGCGGTGTGGACCTTTGCTTAAGTACACAATCCACTCAAACTACTTCTGCCTGCACAAGCTATACATGGAACAGCACAACTTATACTTCTTCTGATACCTACACGGTACACCTTACAAATGCCAGTGGTTGCGACAGCGCCGCTACCTTGCAATTGACGATTATAGATGCACCTATTATAGATGCCGGTGCAGATCAGGTGGTCTGTGCTTCCGAAACATCTGTACAATTGGCAGGTACTTCAAGTAATACCAGCAGCCAGATATGGAGTACATCCGGAAGCGGTTCGTTCGATCCATCTGTCAACAATGTGAATGCAACGTATGCTCCTTCCGCAACTGACGTTGCAAACGGTGGGGTAGTGTTGACGCTTACTTCAGACAATACAGGGATTTGCAGTACACCAGTTGCTGATGACATGCAATTATCTCTAAGCGTTTGTACCGCTGTGCTGGGTGAATCTAACAGTTCGTTGATTCAACTGATTCCTAATCCTAATTCAGGTCAGGCTGTAATTACCCTCTCAGAAGGTTTGCAAGTATCAGAACTGATCATCTATGGAATGAATGGTGAAGAAGTGAAAACTCAAACTATTTCACCAACCAGCACTTCCATTAATTTAGATCTGCACGAGCTGAAAATGGGTGTGTACATGATCATGCTCAAAGATGCTCAGGGAAATCAGGTATTGAAACGCATGGTAAAAAACTAATCGCGAATATGCTCCCTATCAAAAAGTCCCACTCTAAGTGGGACTTTTTTTTAAAGATCGATTCAAAATATACCCAATTTTAGGTACAGCACTGGTTAAGATAAAATGTAAATTTAAACTTACATTTTACCCGATCAGCCTATGAAATCAACGTGTACGATCTTACTCTCTATTTTGTCAGCAGGAATTGTAATGGCTCAGCCTTCTTTTACCAGCATCCCTTCACCAGCTAACGGTACCACTGTTACAGCGAAAAGCATTTCTTATACAGGTACCGATCCTGCTTCTGCAAACGGAGCAAATGTCAATTGGGATTACAGTGTGCTCGACTTCTCGGCCGCTACAGCCAGCACTAGTACTATACATACAGACATTGCGGGGTCGGGACATAGTGCTTCTTTTCCAACAGCATCTGTTTACGAACAAACTGCTGCAGGTTCTCAGCTGTATTACCAATTGAGTTCCACTCAACAAACTCTACTCGGAAGCGTTGGGAGCGACGGTACGCTTATAGTGAACACCGATCCATTGACTTCGTTGACTGTGCCTTTTAACTATACAGAAACACAAAGCGATACCTATGCTGGTGATTATGTCAACTCCGGTTATCCAGTGACAAGAAGCGGCACCATCTCTGTCAAATTTGACGGATACGGCACCATTAAATTACCGAATGAAACCCTAACCAATATACCACGCCTAAAATCAGTCGAAGACGAAACACAAAGCATTGATGTAGGAGGTTTCGACATTATCTACGAATACATCACTACCAGTTATACCTGGTCTGTACCCGGTGAATATTCTTTCCGTTTTTCCATCATCACTATAGAAACGATAGTAAACGGTAGTTCTTTGGGGACAGTATCCAAAGCGTATTACAGATCAGCGGGTACAGCAACGGGAATTCTTGGAAGCACTGCTGTTGCTAATGCAACTGTCTTTCCTCAACCGGCATATGACCTTGTAACAGTGCTGGCGGAGCATCTGGAAGGTTCATGCCTGGTTTCTATTTATAACCTCAGCGGAATAGCTGTATTACAACAAGAGTTGATAGCCACAGACGACGCATTAAGGGTAGATGTAGAACAGCTAAAAAGTGGATTGTACAATATGGAAATTAACAACGGAGATAAAATATACAGACAAAAACTAATGGTGAAATAGCTTCCTGCTTATAAAAAAGAGTCTCGTCTCGTCTTAAAAATAAGATGGGACGGGACTCTTTTTTTATGATCGCATCATCTTGTATATTGGAATATGAATTTAACCATACTGATCGATCAGCTGAAGCAGCAGCTTCAACAACCTTTACCGGGACACAAGGCACAGATGGCTTTGTTTTCCAAAGAGGCTTTAAGTGATTACGAAAAACGATTGGAGGAGAATTACAACAGCACAACAACCCGTCAAAGCAGTGTCTTGATTTTACTGTATCAGAAAAATGAAGAAGTCTTTATGGCATTGATCAAACGTCCGGAATACGATGGCGTCCATAGTGGACAGATTGCTTTGCCCGGTGGCAAAGTAGAACCTGGTGATAAAGACATCATCGCTACGGCGCTTAGAGAAACTCAGGAAGAGATTGGAATAACTTCCGAACATATCCATGTATTGGGAACTCTGACACCAGTCTATATTCCGCCCAGTCGTTTTTGGGTGAATGTGGTGGTTGGTTACATGACAAGCTCACCTCAATTTATAGCCGATTCCCGTGAAGTGGCATCGGTCATAGAATTACCCTTGGAACACTTACAGGATCTCAGTCATATAAACGAAAGAAGTGTGCTCGGCGGGCAGACTTTAAAAATGAAAGCACCCGGATTTATCTACCAGAATCATTTCATTTGGGGGGCAACTTTTATGATGCTGACTGAATTTAGGGAACTGATAAAGCAAAGTAATCTGAATTTTTCTGTCTGATTTTTTTAAGATTATTAAATGCCTAAGCTAGAATCATCCATTTTAAACTAATTAATTAACAGTTATTTACAATATTAATTGTTTTATAATTACTATTATGTTAAATAGAATTACAGTTAAATAAACCTCCTACAAATGGCCTCATATTTGTCTTTCATATCTCTGGTATATAAAAAAATCGAATGAAATTAATTGAGAGTTTACAACTCACCCATTTGAATCCCTGGTTGCTTTTTGCATTGAGCGTACTGACTAGCTTTGCTTTTTCCTACCTGTTGTATTTTGCATTTAGCCTTATCATCAGGCGTTTTTTTAGGTCTACAAAGACCAAAGTCAATAAAACGATGAGAACCTCATTTCACGTCCTGGTCATCACTTCAGCCATCAAAATTGGTTATTCTATAGCCGTTTTG
>JAQBNU010000057.1 GCA_028288365.1 Chitinophagaceae bacterium
AGCAACAGGTTCATTTGATCTTGGAGAAATCGCTCAAGGATTAATGACAGCATATAACAATCCATCCACCTTGTTTTTGTCAATTGCTGGAATTCTCTTAATCCTAGCCGGACTATCTTTTAAAGTAACAGCTGTACCCTTTCATTTTTGGGCTCCGGATGTATATGAAGGTGCACCAACGATCATCTCAGCTTTCATGTCTACCTTTGTAAAGACAGCAGCCTTTATCGCATTCTTTCGTTTATTCATTATCTGTTTTATCAATGTTCCTTTTGCATGGCAGTATCAATTGTTATTTATAGCTGCATTGACAATACTTACTGGAAATATCATTGCTGTAAGTCAGCCTAACATAAAAAGGACTTTAGCTTATTCGGGTATTGCACAAGCTGGTTATATATTATTGATTATCCTTTTCCCAAATATGCAAGCTATAGGTGAAACCGTTTCGGTCTTATTCATCTACCTGGCTTCTTATTCGGTCTCAACGCTTATTGCATTCACAGTAGTATATCATGTACAAAAAGCAAAAAATGATTATAGCTTTGAAGCCTTCAGAGGGCTAGGCAAAAGTAATCCGGGCTTAGCAATTGTATTGTCTCTCTCTATGCTTTCCTTAGCAGGTATACCTCCTACTGTAGGGTTCTTTGCTAAATTCTTTTTATTTAAAAGTATGCTTAGCATGGGATTACTTTGGTTTGTCCTGCTAGCCATATTGGGATCATTGATTAGTTTGTATTATTATTTCAAAGTCATCATCAGCATGTTTGGAGGAGATGAAGCAGGAGTAAAAATCGAAATTAAGATCAGCGATCGAATTGTATTGTATGCCATCGCTTCTCTTATCATTATATTAGGTCTAATGCCAGAAATATTGCTTCAACTAGGATCTCTGATCATTTAGTATGAGTATTTCTGATATTTATCATCTCTTAAGAGATCCGGAACAAATTATTCAAACAGGAGGATTAATATTGATCCTCCTTATTATTTTCACAGAGAACGGTGTATTCTTTGGCTGCCTCTTACCAGGAGATACATTACTCTTTACTGCTGGCCTCTTATGTTCTACAGGACACTTTGAGGTATCTATCTATCTCTTGTTGGTAAGCATTTCAGCTGCTGCATTTTTAGGATCTTCTTTTGGTTATTATTTTGGAAAGCGAGCAGGAAGAACACTTCTAAATCGAAAAGAAAATTTCTTTTATAAACGCAAATACATGGATTCAGCACAAGCATTCTTCGAACGACATGGTGGATTTGCATTAATCATGGGCCGTTTTCTACCCATCATCCGTACTTTCGCTCCTATCTTTGCAGGGATGACAAATTTTGATTATCCCAAGTTCGTTTATTACAATATTTTGGGTGGTACCATATGGGTATTCCTCATGTTATTGGCAGGTTATTTTTTGGGTCTTTTTATCCCTGAATCTGCGGCTTATATTGAATACCTGATCCTAGGTATCGTAATTATCACCTGGATACCTGTCATTATTACTTATTTCAAAGAGAGAAAACGACTACAAAAATAATTGACTATTTCAGGTAATTATTTGGATAAAAATCCGTAATTTTTCCGATTAGTTATTGCATTAATTTGCATATTCATGGAGCAACTAGGTTTTTGGTTTATATTCAATGTAGGGGTTCTGAGCCTTTTGGTACTTGATCTCGTTGTACTCAATAGAAAAAACGAAAAAGTATCTGTAAAATCTGCTCTTTGGTGGAGTGCCTTTTGGATCGGGCTTGCGGCACTATTTAATATTTTCATATACTACTGGAAAGGAAAAGAACCTGCCTTACAATTTTTAACAGGGTATCTCATTGAAGAATCATTAAGTGTAGACAATCTGTTTGTCTTCATGCTGATCTTTAATTACTTCAAAGTACCATCTGAATATCAAAGAAAAGTATTGTTCTGGGGTATCATCGGAGCTTTGTTTTTGCGTGCTGCCTTTATATTGGTCGGTGTATCTCTGATCAACCATTTCCACTTCACGATTTATATCCTTGGTTTATTCCTGGTCATCACTGGTGTGAAAATGATTATTTCACAGGATAAAGAAGTCAATCCAGAAAAAAATCCAATCATTAGTCTTGTCAATAGATTTTTGAAAGTAACAAAGACATACGAAGGAGATCGTTTCTTCATTAAAAAAGAAGGCCTCCTTTTCGCTACCCCTTTATTCATTGTAGTGCTGGTAGTGGAAACGACAGATGTAATTTTCGCCGCTGATTCTATTCCAGCAATTCTTGCCGTGACTACCGATTCATTCATCGTGTATACGTCCAATGTGTTTGCCCTGTTAGGATTAAGATCTTTGTACTTTGCTCTTGCCGGATTAATGACTTTGTTTCACTACATCAACTATGGATTGGCAGTCATTCTTTCGTTTATCGGTATCAAATTATTGGTTTCCGATTTCTATCAGATTGACATGAAATATGCGTTGCTATTTGTAGCAACGATATTGATTTTATCTGTCGTGATCTCCATACTCTTTCCTAAAAAAGAAGGAGTACTTGAAGAACAAGAATAAGTATAAAGAACCATTGAGACCTACACCATCTCAATGGTTCTTTATACTTAATATTCCAAAGCCACTCTCTCTAGTATAGCTTGCATTTTTTTAGCCGCTGTGCGCATTTCTCCTTCGTAACGATTCATCATAATCGAGAATACAATTTTCTTATTATTCTTTGTAGTCATGTACCCGGAATAACATAAGGTAGAGGTAAATGACCCACTTTTTAATCTTACATTATTTTCCAACACAGTATTTTTTCCAAACCAATACACCGTACCATCTTTACCTGCTGCGGGCAGAGACTTGATAAAAGTCGAACCTAATTTTTTATCGTTAGCCATGTATTTAAGCACCCACGACATTTGCTGAGGGCTGATGGCATTGAGAGCACTCAATCCACTGCCATCTAACAATATCCAACCTAAAGTATCCAGTCCAACAGAGGACCAAAATCGCTTGACTTCACGAATAGCCAAATCACGACTACCCTTGCCTTTCTTCGCCCACGCAATTTGTTGCAGTAAGCTCTCTGCGTATAAATTGATGCTGTTAAAATTGGTAATGCGAATAAGTTCTGATAAAGGAGGAGATTGATGTACAAACCACTCCTTAGCATTTTGCATTTGACCATTTACCGACTTTATTTTTACTTCCCCTTTACAGTTTATTCCATTCGCTTTTAGTGTTTGTTTTAACAGGTATCCAAACCACAATGGAGGATCAGGAATAGAACCTTTAATTTTATATTCACCATCACCTGGAGGGAGAGAACCTAAAATCATACGATTGGATTGATAAGGTCCTCCATAGATATATGCTTCATCTCCAGATCCAAAGGGACCAGTGGTTACCATGTTCTCGTATTTAAGTCCTTGTACTGCAGGTTCAGTTCTTAAAAACTGAACAGATGCACCAGGTTGTCTATTCTGTTTAAAATATAATTTAAGCGTGTTATCTGATACATTCAGACCATGTATACCTGCTCCATAATAATTTCCTAAATCCGCCCAGGGCCAAAAATCAGGAATGGCATTGGCATCGTAAGCCGTTGGATCGATAACGATATCACCACTTATCGTTTTAATTCCTTTTTTCAACAACAGCTGAACCCAGGCAGTAAGCAAAGACTGAATAGACTGATCAGCCACTTGATCAGACCCAAGTGAAGGATCACCTGAACCTATTACGTATAGGCTGCCTCTGAGCAGTCCGGAGGAATCAATCGATCCACTGA
>JAQBNU010000065.1 GCA_028288365.1 Chitinophagaceae bacterium
CATGCCTCCGGATAAAATTTTAGCAGGTTTTGAAAATTTTAAAAGCAACATCAATTATGTAGCGCCCATTACAAGTGTAACACCTGTCAAAAAAGATTCTTCTCTTGTTCATGTCACCTTGGAAGTGAAAGACAAAGAAACGCAGGGTTCTATTGCCGATATCACTTACAGCATTAAAAGAAACAATGAAATCCTTGCTGGCGGCAACTCTGATGGCAAAGCCACCCTATCAATGGATCTTCCTGTAAAAACGATGTACTATGTCACCTTCAAATCAAAGGGATATGTCACCTATGAGGATTCGATTTTAACAGGTGATTTTGACAAAGAATTCAGAGCTACTTTTTTATTGGATAAAATCAAAGTAGGAACTACGGTCACGCTAAAAACTTTACAATTTGAAAGAGGTAAAGCAGAATTATTAGAAGCATCCTACGGGGAGTTGGATAAGCTGGCGGAGTTCATGAAAGAAAATCCAACCATGGAAATTGAAATCAGCGGACATACCGACAATCAGGGCGATCCTAAGCTCAACGTAGAACTTTCTGAAAACAGAGTGAAAGCCACAACAGATTACCTGATCTCAAAAGGCATCGACAAAAACAGAATCAAAGGCAAAGGCTACGGAGGAAGCAAACCCATAGCCAGCAACTCCAGAGAGGAAACCCGTAAGTTGAACAGACGGGTGGAAATGACAATTATAAAAAATTAACTTCCATCTCACTTTTTTAATTATATGCTTAAGCTAAGCAATAGCAATGTTTTTAATATAGCGTTATTCTTATTTACCTCAATCCTTGTTTTAATTATTCCCTTTGATAATGCTTTGTGGGCTTCTTTCAGTGACTCCTATGATTACCTTTATCAATCCAAAATACCTCTGACTCATTGGGAATTCTACATTCCAAATAAGGTTAGCGGCTTTTATCCTCGCCCCTTTACAACACCACTGCTGTATAAAATTTGCGGTAGCGAGCCTGATCGTATTATAATTGCACAAAAGCTCATTCATTCACTAAGCACTTTTTTCTTAGCATACGCCTTATTGCAATTCATTAAAGCTCCTGTTTTAAAATTCCTATGGTTAATAGGTTTATATGCGTTAATGTCTTGGTGGAACATAGTAGGTTGGACAATCATTTTATTGTCTGAATCTCTATCAATGTCTTTGCTTTTTTGTTGGCTGGCATCTTTCTTATTGTTCTTAAAAGAAAAAACAGGTCCTTATCTTTTACTTCATATCTTGCTTACTTTGCTTTTCTCCTTTACCAGAGACACATGGCCCTATATATTAATTGCTTTTTATGGGCTCACGACTGTCCTGTTCTATATAGAACAAAAAGAGTTATTGAAAAAAACAGTAGTGTTGTTCGTTTTCTCTTGTCTATTATTTTTTACTCAACAATACACTTCGGAAAATGGCAAAAGACATCGATTGCCAATCACAAACAGCATAATTATGCGAATCATTCCGAATCAGGAATACATGCAGTGGTTTATTGAACATGAAATGCCTTGTTCGGATAGTCTCGGAAAAAATTTCTCGCACATTAATTTTCATGATGCTAGTAAACTTGCTGTCTATGCACTATACAACGATACTACTTATAATGAATTTCATCACTGGGCAATGCATGAAGGGAAAAATACTTATATGAAGTTCCTGATTACCCATCCTTCTTTCTTTTTTCTCCTGGAAGAAAAAGGAGCCGATTTGCAAAATATATTGGCGTATAATTTGTTTTACGCCGGCCCTCCGAGAGGATACACCAATTTTATTGAATCTTATTTACCCTTATTTAATATATGGACTGTTCTCCTATTGAGTTTGTTCTTAATATTAATCTTCTCCTGGAAGAGAAAAATAATTTTACTCATTCCTGTTGTACTCGCAATTGTTTTCTTTCTAAATGTATTGCTCTCTTATAATGCTGATGCATTTGAAGTGGATCGTCATTTATTTATCACGACTATTATGATACAGCTGATTGGCTTAATTGCTGTAATCTTAGTGCTTGATAATTACCCATCGAAAGAGGAAGAACATTCTGAATAGAGATTGCTCTTGCTATTACAACCACGCTTTCACCATCGTACGAATACTCAAGCCGATTACCACAAGTCCAACTACGATCATCAATGTTTTCGGTTTGAATTTGCTCGCCAGTATAGCGCCAAACGGAGCAGCCATCACTCCACCTACAATCAGGGCAAGCATCACTAACCAATTTTGAAAGCCCAACATGAATGTGAATATTCCCGCACTGGCCAAGGCAACAAAAAATTCTGCTAGATTTACGGAACCAATAGTATAGCGAGGATTTCTTCCTTTACCCAATAACGTCGACGTAACAATAGGACCCCATCCGCCACCACCGACAGAGTCAATAAAGCCCCCGAATAAAGCCAAAGGCGCTACATTCTTCACTTTGTCTTTCTTTTTACTAATGTTGAATGCTTTCATCAAAATACGTGCTCCTAGAAAGACGAGGTATAAAGAAATATAAGGTGCGATTACTTTACCATCTAACGAACTCAATAAATAAGCTCCAATGATTGCTCCTATCACACCAGGAATAATAAGGGCTTTAGCCAGTTTGCTGTTCACATTGCCAAAACGCAAATGTGAGATTCCCGATGCTCCGGTTGTGAACACCTCCGCCGTATGCACTGCTGCACTTGCTGCTGCAGGAGCAACACCGAAGGACATCAACATAGACGTGGAACTTGCTCCATAAGCCATTCCTAATGCACCATCAATCATTTGCGCAATGAATCCGGCCAATACAAACAATGCAAAATCAATGGTCAACACCTGATCCAATCCTCTGCTCAAAGAGATTTCTTTGGCATTGATAATTCCGGCAGTGATGGCTCCAATGACCAATACACCCAGTGCACCGCTAATGACATACAACCAGGTTTGTCCTCTTCTTTTTTGTTTAGGCTTCACTGCTCTTTCTTGTGCAGGTTGAGGAGCATGTTGTGAATCAGACTTAATAGGCATCTCTTCTACTTCAATCATGTGAATAGCTCTTATAATTACAATAAGCCAACAAATATAATGTCTACAAAATTAATAGACAATTAATGCCGCTAAACATTTTAAAAACACCTTTTAAGCTAAAAAAAGTTACTTTTAAAAAACTCTGATTTCATCGTTTTTTCAATTCAACTCGAAAAGAACTGCGATTAGCCAAAAAATGATTTGCCATTTCTACTTTTTTTCTCCGGGCTATTTTTTGTCTGAGCAAACAAAAACCTTAGGCATGAAACCATTTACTTTGTTTTCATGCTTCCTTTGCGTAACTTTATCCTGCAAATAGAGACTGCTATTAACTTTGTTTGCAAATGATCAAAAACTCCAAAATTGCCGCTGAGGCACTCACCTACGACGACGTTTTACTTGTTCCGGCCTACTCGGAAGTATTACCTCGTGACACTAAAACGTCTACCCTACTTACCCGCAACATCTTATTGAATATTCCTTTGGTATCTGCCGCCATGGACACGGTGACAGAATACGAAATGGCTATTGCTATGGCTCATGAAGGGGGCTTAGGATTCATCCATAAAAACATGTCCATCGAAGAACAGGCCATCCAGGTTCGTCGTGTAAAAAGATCTGAAAGCGGCATGATCTCCGATCCTGTTGTCTTGCTTGAAAATGCCTTAGTAAAAGATGCGCTGCAAATCATGAATGAGTTTCGCATCGGAGGCATCCCAGTTGTCAATGCAAATGGAAAACTTGTCGGTATCGTAACAAACAGAGACTTGCGTTTCGAAAAAAACAAAAATCTTCCCATCACTAAAATCATGACCAGCACTAACCTGGTCACTGCATCTGAGGGCATCACTCACGAAAGTGCGGAAAAAACATTGCAGGAATATAAAATAGAAAAACTTCCTATCGTAGATAAAAATTTCAAACTAAAAGGTCTGATCACTTATAAAGACATCTTGAAAAAGAAAGATCGACCAATGGCTTGTAAAGATGAACAAGGAAGATTAAGAGCAGGAGCGGCCGTTGGAGTTACTCCAGATATGATGGTGCGTGTGGAAGCCTTAGTCAATGCAGGAGTAGATGTCATCAGTTTAGACACCGCACACGGTCATTCTTATGGTGTCATTCAGGCCGTAAAGAATGTAAAGAAAAAATTCAAGCACCTGGATG